>JBGTCB010000995.1:0-2424 GCA_041748995.1 Saprospiraceae bacterium
GATGCCTGAGAGTAAAAGGAATGCTCCATAAATCCAGCCTTGATTCACGGAAAGTTGTCCGCTGGGTAATATTCGCTCCGGTCTTTCTATCCGGTCAATCTCCAGATCAAAAAGGTCATTAAAGACAATACCCCCCGCATAGAGCCCAACGGTCGAAAGTATCAGGAAGACCAGCTCAGGCAGATGACCCCCGAGATTCAGGTTGATCAATACCCCGGCAATGGCCAAGCCAGCTATAATATCAGCTATGGCAGTTAAGATATTTGCCGGTCGGATAAGGACAAGAAAGGGAAAGACCTTCATCCTTAGTTCTCCACAATATCCGGAGAGCTCTTCTTCGGAACCTGACCTCCCCGCAAGACACTATTTCCTCCATATAGAACCGATTGGTCAAATTCAACTCCATGCAGCCAGTCCGATTCTTTCATCACACCACTTTGTCCATACGCATCCAGGGCATTCTGATAACAAGTGGCCTGAATCACACTTTGATCCATACCTTTTTCCCCCATCAATTGAGCTGTCTTCGGCACCGCCAGCGGATCGCTGACGCCCCAGTCAGCCGCGCTGTCGATGATGATCCTCTCCGGTCCATATAATCTTACAACTTCTACCATTCGTTCACTACCCATTTTGGTACGGGGATAAATGGTAAACGCTGCCCAGAAGCCACGGTCAAGAACCTCCCTGACTGTCTCTTCATTATTGTGATCGATGACGACCATCGATGGATTCAATCCATGTTCTTCCAAAACATCCATACTCCGCAGGGTACCATTTTTCTTATCACGGTGTGGTGTATGGATCATAATCGGGAGCTCTAGTTCTTTGGCCAGTTCGATCTGGATCCGAAAATATTTATCTTCGGCTGCTGTCTGATCATCATAACCAATTTCTCCGATGGCCACAACATTTTCCTTTAGGGCAAAGAGTGGCAACAGCTCCATCACCTGCTCCGCCAGAGCCTCATTGTTCGCTTCTTTCGAATTCAAACCAATGGTGCTGTAATGATTGATCCCAAATTGAGATGCCCGGTATTGTTCCCATCCTACCAGGCTGCTGAAATAATCTTTAAACGAGCCCACCTCCGTGCGTGGCTGTCCCAGCCAAAATGCCGGCTCGATTATGGCTACGACACCTGCTTTATGCATGGCCTCATAATCATCGGTAGTGCGGGAACTCATATGAATGTGTGGATCTATATATTTCATTTTCTATCTGCGATTAATTTTCCAATCTCATCCCAGGAATGTTTTGACCTGGCAATTCCACTATTTGCAAGCCATCCAAGGACTAGCGGATCATTCGAATCCTCCAGGACTTTGGTAGCCGCTTCTTTGGATAGTAGTGAATCCTCCAGCACAACTTTTTTCAGGTCTTCTAAAATCGGTGGACTAATATGTCCGGATACGAGGCGCCAAAGTTCAGGGGTTACCTTCCGTCCGGCAGACCATCGTTCATGAACAAAATCGTGCAGGATTTCTGCCAGTTTTTCACTTCTGCGCTTATCCAGGCCCAAGATCCGAAACATTGGTCTCTCCATAAAAATGGCCTTCAACACCATTTGGTTCCAGGCATCCTCCGGAAAATATTGGTATGGAAAAATGTTATCGAGGGCTATGGCATCAAAAACATCCACCATATTCGTTCGAATGCCATCAATAGCCAGCCAAACAAATTCACTGGCATTAGGAAGATATGGCATCGATCTGTAAATGATGACCTGTTCCCGCATGTCGGCGGATGCAAGTAGCGTTGCAATCTGCTCTTTATTAAGTGCAGGATCCAGGGAAAGCAAGAGGCTTAGGCGACAGAAATCATCCAGGGTCCAGTGTTCTTTCTGAAATCCTGGATTTATCTCCTTCAAATTCTGCAACACCTGATGATCGGGGTCAATGGGAACCCGGGGAATCTTTCTTCCGATCAAGCCGAAATTGATGTAGAACGACCTGGATACATCCGTTTGTTTATGTTTTTCTACCAACCAATCGGCCAGTCTTTCATCGTTCAATTGTTCAATGCTACTGGCTAACAATACTTCATAACCGATCATATCCTTACCCTATCTTTCGGATTAAATTTAAGTGGCAGAGGAGTGTCTCTCAAAAATGTCTCTCTTTCATTCAAACTTAATGAAGTTTCCTAAAATCAAAGGTAATTCAGATCACAGAAGCAAAAAAGCCGGAAAATTAAAGGAGGTTAAACAGAAAGTTAGGATCTATGATCAACAATTCTCCTGATTCCATCACGGGTACCATTGCTTCCTCTAGGAGGCTGTTGAAATACCCAAATTGCGCTGATATTTAGCCGATTATTTTAGTCGTAGGAAAATCACAGCCGTTCTCGTCGTTTCTGACTTGTTGATCCTCAGTCAGTTACAACCCGGTATCTTCCTTCGTCTCGCCGCGCCAGAAATCGACGATT
>JBGTCB010000996.1:0-5081 GCA_041748995.1 Saprospiraceae bacterium
TACCAGATTGGATAACAGCGTATTCCAGAAAAATGGTAAACCAGCGGTGAATGCCAGAATCAATCCTTCTGCTGTCTTAGGATAGATTGGATCCTGCATGAATGATCCGAAATTAGTCACCAGAAAGAATACAATCGTACCTAGTATAGAAGCAACGAAGATCCTGCTACCATTCAACTTTTTAATAATGGCATGGCCTACCAGGACTAATCCGATGAAACCAAGGTAAACATAGAGCATTTTGCCGGTAAACCACACAAAGCCTTCTTGGTAGGCCGAGTAAACCCAGTTATTGAGCATCAGATCGCTGATCCACATGGAGATTAGCGGTAAGAGAAAGGCCCAAATCTGTTTTCTGTAATAGAATGCTCCAAATAACCCAACAGCACCAACAGCAGTGAAGTTATGCCAATGCGGTAATAGACGACTGCCTGCTGCTATTAAGATCAATGCCATGCCTGTGATCAAACCATTCCCAGCTTTATTCATTTCAATTTGTTTGTGCAAAACTAACAGAAACATTCCAATTGTACAAAGTCAGGCCCCTGTACTAGCTCTATTTTCTTCAACAATTTATGTATTTAAAAAAATTGTCATGGTTTTTGTATAGAAAAATCTAATAGGTCTATTAACCAAACCAAACCTTGGATCTCACAGCTGAAACATGCTGTGGGATCTTTTTGTATCAGAGAGGCTGTCGAAAAGGGTAGGGTTTCAGGGGTAGCTATCAACCGTCCGCCGGGTAGATGGGCTGAAGAATTCTTCGGTGTTGGGACATCCTTCTGCCGGAGGTATTTTTTATCACCCGCTCAGCAATTTTAGCATGGGCCGAATTACCCATCAATCCAGGTTGTTTGTAGGCTATTTTTTTATTAGTGATCTTTATGTACTATTTTAGGTTTAGTGTATATGTTTGCCTGGAAAACTCTTATTACAAAGATGATGATGAAGAAGATTTTGATTGCACTTTCTGTTTTGGTCCCAGCTCTTAGCTGGTCACAGGATCTTCGATGGCAACAGAAAGTCGATTACCGGATGAATGTTGATTTGAATACTGAAACCCATCAATTCAGTGGTGATCAGACATTATTTTATTTCAATAATTCTCCCGATACCCTATACCAGGTTTTCTATCATCTCTACTTCAATGCATTTCAGCCGGGCAGTATGATGGATTTTCGTTCGCAGAATATAGCCGATCCTGACTCCAGGGTTGGAGATCGCATTTCAAAATTAAAGGCGTCAGAGATCGGATTTCTGAAAGTTAGTAAGCTCACTCAAAATGGTAGGGACCTATTTCACAAATCAGAAGAGACGATCCTGGAAGTAAAACTTGCTGAACCGATACCTCCCCGGGGAGTTGCTATTTTTGAAATGCAATTTAACGGTCAGGTGCCATCGCAGGTCCGAAGATCGGGCAGGGACAATGCAGAAGGCATTGCCTATTCGATGGCCCAGTGGTATCCGAAAATGTGTGAGTACGATGAGCTGGGATGGCATTCAATTCCCTACGTCGGTAGGGAGTTTTATGGAGTATGGGGACATTATGATGTAAAAATATCCATTGACCAATCGTTTACTGTGGCAGCTACGGGCATCCTGCAGAACTCGCAGGAAATCGGACACGGTTATGCCAACGCTGAAATCAAACATAAGAAGAGGACAAAGTTAAATTGGCATTTCAAAGCCGAAAATGTCCATGATTTCGTTTGGGCAGCTGATCCTGACTACAAACATACTCAGATCACAGCGGAAGATGGTACCATTCTTAGGTTCTTCTATGAAGAGACGAACCGGAATAAGGATGCCTGGGCAGCGTTACCAAATATTATAGCGAAAGTCTGGCCCTACATCACCCGGCGTTTTGGACCCTATCCCTATGGTAATTACTCATTTATTCAGGGTGGAGACGGTGGGATGGAATACCCTATGGCAACTCTTATTACCGGAGCAGAGCGAAGTGTAACAAGTCTGACAGGTGTTTCAATCCATGAACTGATGCACAGTTGGTATCATACGTTGCTTGCCACCAATGAAAGTTTATACGCATGGATGGATGAAGGCTTTACGACATTGGCATCGAGCGATGTCATGAACGAACTGAGACGCTATAACCTAATTCCGGGAGAATATCAACCAATGCCTTATATAGACCTTTACAATGGATACCGAAACCTTATCAAATCCGGAAGGGAAGAGCCATTGTCAACTCATGCCGATCATTTTAATACCAACTTTGCATATGGAACCGGATCCTATACTAAAGGTGCTGTGTTTCTCAAGCAGTTGGAGTATATAGTGGGTTCGGAAGTGTTTGATAAAGCCCTGCTCGATTATTATTATCAATGGCGATTCAGACATCCCAATGATAAGGACTTCATCAGAGTTTTTGAAAAAGCAGCGGATATGAAGCTTGATTGGTATAGGGAGTATTTCATCAACACCACGAAAGTCATTGAATACCAGATCGAGGACATCAAAGCGGAGAATCAAACTACCCTTGTGACCCTAAAGAGATTAGGAACAATGCCGATGCCCATTGACATCGAAGTGACATATAAAGATGGATCAACATCCTGGCACACGATTCCACTGGTGATGATGAGAGGTGAAAAAAAGCAGGATTTAGGTAAACAAATGTCATTAGAGCCCGATTGGCCCTGGACACATCCGACCTATCAGATGGTGATTGGCCACCCCATTGATTTAATTAAGTCTGTAAGGATCGATCCGACCCTGCGACTGGCAGATTTTGATTTGAGCAACAACCTTAAGGAATTGCAGGAAAATTAACATTTAATTGAGGGCACCTCTATCAACCGTTATGCTAGTGACGGCTGTATTGTAAGATGATTTAAACAAAGATCTCTTCCATCGAGAAAGTCAGATCAGGAAAAATAGCGGAACTGATTTGATCTGCTTTTACAAAAGTCTCGCCCCTATTGAACTTAGATCCAGCGAGTACATAAGTCTCGATGATTTCTTCTTTAGGAAATACAATCCAGTATTCTCGTACTCCGGCTTCTTGGTATACCTCATATTTATTTGTCAGATCTTTTTTTGAAGTATGGGGTGAGATTACTTCGATTATCAGATCTGGTGCACCAAAACATCCGGTCTCTTGAATTTTTGATGGATCGCAAATGATGCACACGTCAGGTTGAACAACGGTATTAGGTGAATCCCTTTTTTGGCTGTAAATAGGTAAAATGACATCAATTGGTGCAATATATACTTGACATGAATTACGATCAAACTTCGATCTGATTTGATGATAGAGATTGCCAGCCACCTGTTGGTGGTTGGGGCTTGGTGCCGGAGTCATTTTGTAGATCTTTCCTCTGATCAGCTCGACCATGTTTTCAAACGGAAAACTTACGTAGTCGGCATAGGTGTATGAACTATATTCCAGGTCCGGTTCAGCAGCGATAAATCTATCTTCTTCCATTTTATAAAGATAACGGATCAAGCTGAGAAAATCAATTGACCAGAATTTGCATAGATATTGACAGAACCCATTGAAGCTAATTTCTGCTGACATCTTATCTACTGAAACTAGACTTTGAATTTACCCAAGCATTCAAATTAATTCTTTTACCGACTAGATTCGCTGATCTGTTCGATGCTTTTCTGATGTTTTTGATAATCTAGCGCTTTCTCGATTCGTTGCCCAAAGGAATCTGGATGTAAGTATTTTCCGCGATCCTTTGCCAGCTTATCTTCTTCTGCAAGTTTCCTGTGTTTCTCGGCATAGGTATCTTTTCTGGTGGCTGTAACTTGAACGATTACCATCCCCGTTGGCAGGGAGAGAGAGTGAATCTCTAAATCAGTGACTGTTGTATTTTAATGGATTTAAACAAAGATCTCTTCCATTGAAAAAGTCAGATCCGGAAAAATAGCGGGACTGATTTGATCTGCTTTTACAAAATTCTCGCCCCTTGTGAACTTAGATCCAGCGAGTACATAGGACTCGATGATTGCTTCTTTATGAAATACAATCCAATATTCTCGTACTCCGGCTTCTTCATAAACATCATATTTTTGGGTGAGATCTTTCTTAGAGGTATGAGGTGAAATAATCTCAATAATGAGGTCAGGAGCACCAAAGCAACCTGCATCCTGAATTTTTTCGGGGTCACAAACAATGCATAGATCCGGTTGAACAACCGTGTTTGGTGAATCCTTTTTTTGGTTATAGATAGGCAAGATGACGTCGAGTGGGGCAATAAAGATCTGACAATTTTTCTCCGTGAAGTTAGCACGCATCAGGTAGTGGAGGTTTCCAGCTACTATTTGATGTCGGGAGGAAGGTGCCGGAGTCATCTTATAGATCTTTCCTCTGATCAACTCAACCATGTATTCAAAAGTAAAATTGACATAATCCGCATAAGTATACAAACCATATTCCAGGTCCGGTTCAGCGACGATATTTTTATCTTCTTCCATCTAATAAAGATAAGCGATCAGGCAGAGAAAATCAATTGAGCAGTATTTCAGAGATATTGAAAGCACCAATTGAAGCTAATTTCTGCCGACAGCTTATTTAGTGAAACCGGACTTTGAGAATTACCCTCGCATCCAAATTAGTTTCTTTGACCGACTAGATTCACTGATCTGTTCCATGCTTTTCTGATGGTTTTGATAATCTAGCGCTTTCTTCATTGGTTGCCCAAAGGAATCCGGATGTAAGTATTTTCCGCGATCTTTTGGTAACTTATCTTCTTCTACAAGTATCCTGTGTTGCTCGGCATAAGCATCTTTTCTGGTGGCTGTAACTTGCCAAGATACTTCCACCATTGGAATATTTGTTTTAATTCTGAATGAATTTGAAGCAATTCTTTCGGATACAATCGCCTGGGCAAATTGGTCCAGAACGGTGAGCTGATAGCGAAATTCTTTATTAAGGGCCACGAATCCGGTAAAACACACTCACCATTTTTACTATTCATCTTGATCAACTTCGCAGTGATCTTGGATAGAAATGAAATTAAATTGCCAGCCGAAGGTCCTCAGCTGACCTAAGTAACTTCTGATTATGTATTTAATGAAGGTCTGGTGATTGACCAGCCTAATGACAGGCT
>JBGTCB010000997.1:0-8079 GCA_041748995.1 Saprospiraceae bacterium
AGCGTATCGATCACGATGATCTGTTTGCTATGGAGAGGCTGATTTTTGGAATTGATGAGAAAATGGAAAACCCTTCATGGAAGTTTTATAAACAGGGTTTTGTCTTTCCGGACACGATCAATCCATTATTGGTGGAGATACCAACTTCATTTGAAGTAGGGGTCTACAATGGAGAGGATATGAGCCTGCAGTTTGAGGGAATTAAAATCGGTGATCTCGGCACACTTGAGAAGAATAGTGATGTTCTTAGTGATGCAGCAGGCGAAAACAGTCTTCTGGTGGAGGATCAATTTCTGCTGAGCGGTGAAGAGATTAAAGTACCGCTGGTCCTGGAGAAAGACGCTGAAGCAAATCTTTTATCATTTGCCTTAGATCTCGATCCTGGAATGGCAGAGATGGTACTACTCGATGGTCAATCGCTGCAAAACAAAGGAATTCTCAGTTTCATTGATCCCACCGGTGACGGTAGGCAGGTCGTTGTCAGTTGGTTTTCTGAAGAAGGACAATTTTTCAAAGCAGGCGATGTTGTCATGGAACTGACCATTCGGGCGAAACGACAAGTATCGCTTAGCAAAACCCTCCAGCTCACAACTTCAGTTGTTGAAGCAAAAGCAGAGGGAGAATCCGGCAGCCAGAAGATGAAACTTGTGTTCAGTAAAAATTTGCACCGTGATGATCTGGTTCTATATCAAAACAGTCCGAATCCTTTCAATGATTATACCACCATTGGTTTCTACCTGCCGGAAGCCGGTGAAGCCGTGCTCATGGTCCGGGATGCGAATGGTCGGGAATTGCTTACGAACAGAGGCATGTACCATAAAGGATATCAGGAAATTACCTTGAACAGAAGTAATTTACCGGTCAATGGTTTGGTCTTTTACCAGCTTGAAAGCGGGGGAGTAACACATACACGTAAAATGGTTATTCTAAATTAATACCAACTAACTCATTATATCGATTTATAGGCTGTAGCAATACAGCCTTTTTTATTATGGGGCACCTTAATCTACCCCGTTCATGGTAAACACAATGTATGCCCTATGATGCGAATTGGATTGTTATCAGATACCCATGGGTTCCTCGACCCTGTTATTTTCGATCATTTCAGCAATTGTGATGAAGTCTGGCACGCAGGTGATTTTGGATCTTTGGAGCTGGTTAAGCAGTTAGAAAATTTTAAGCCTCTAAAGGGTGTATATGGAAATATCGATGACCGGGAAGTCAGGACGGCTTTCCCTCTGGATTTACGATTCGAAATGGAAGGCATGGATATTTTGATGACCCATATTGGTGGATATCCCGGTCGTTACAACCGCCGGGTAAAAATGGTCATGGAAACACATTCACCTTCCCTATTCATATGTGGACATTCCCATATCCTGAAAGTTATTTATGACAAGAATTATCAGTGTCTTCATATGAATCCAGGAGCATGTGGACATTTCGGCTTTCATAAAATCCGAACTTTATTGAGGTTTGAACTTCATAATGGTAAAGTACAAAATGCCGATGTGATCGAATTGGGTCCTCGTGGCCTGCTACCTGGCTAACCCAGCCTCCTAGTGCATCATTTCCGAAATACCTGCTACTAAGGACGGTTTCTTTTTCGCCATCTCTTCATCATCGAAATCCTTATATAGCTAAGGCTATACGCAGTTTCGCTTCTTCGACCTGACAAAAAACAATCTCGTCCATAATATCATTTACTTCAGAAACGATGCACTAGAGCATATAGTAAGCACCAACTGAAATCAGGTAGTTTCGCAATAAGACCAGGGGGGCGTTGGTATTATTGCGTTGTGGCTTAGGAATCGCAGCCAATTCCTTCAGTGCATCCAGATTATGATATAGATGGGTAATTCCAATAGTCGTTCTGAATATCAGACCAAAACGAGGTGCAAAAGCATAACCACCTCCCAATACTGCATTTACTTCAGATCGTTCAAAATCATCCGAAACAGATTCATAGCGGTTTGAATGATCATCCATACCTTCTGAAGGAAATCTGTTTCCTGTCAGATACGAAATAGCAGCTCCTGCTTCCAGAAAAATGCTTTGTTTGCTTTTATGATAAAATCGAAATATGACCGGTACTTCAGCATAGTTTAGATGGACTACCTGATTTTTAATCCCCTTGCTGTCCGAGGGAATGACCTCTTCAAATCGACTACCTTTTTCCTCCCAATTTAGTTCAATGATTAAGTTCACTCTCTGAGAGATGGTTGCCTGGCTTCGGATACCCAATCTCAATCCCATTTTATCATAACCGGTAAAACCATCACCATCCAGTTGAGACAGGATGAGGCCCGAATTAAAACCCATACTAAAGCGCTGAGCAGCTACCTGATTGGAGGAAACCAGGATCAACAATACAGATATTGGAATTGTAATCTTCGGCAATAGGTTTCAATTTCAAGGTAAGTACGACTCTTATTCAGACTATGCTGCTCCCTTCCCTCACATGGTCTCTAAGTTACACCGATTTCTAAGAAAAATCAACCAGAGATCACACCTGGTGGTGAAAGGTTCTTAATATCGCATGTTCCAGTCCCCGAAGTTCTGCCAGCCCTCTCAGTCGTCCTATAGCGGTATATCCGGGATTTGTCACTTTTTCGAGATCATCCAACATAGCATGACCGTGATCCGGTCGCATAGGGATTGGCCTTTCCCTCTTTTGTTGCTCGGCACAAAGGGCTTTCATTACCTCGTACATATCTGTTTCACCCGCCAGGTGATCATCTTCGAAGAAATTACCGTCGGTTTGTCTTTTTATATTTCTCAGATGCACAAAATGGATGTGAGGAGCAAGCCGGCTTGCCATACCTGGCAAATCATTGTCGGCTCGTACGCCGTAAGATCCGGTACAGAGGCAAATTCCATTGGAAGTGGATGGTACGGATGTAATTAATTCCAGTGCATCTGCTTCTGTGCTCACAATGCGTGGCAAGCCCAATAAAGGAAATGGAGGGTCATCCGGATGGATCGTTAACTTGACTCCATAATTTTCAGCGACTTCTACGATATTTTTTAAGAAGTATTTCAAATTCTCTCTTAGTGCGGGTGCATCAATATCTGAGTAGGTCTCCAGGCGTTCTCTGACCTCATCCAAAGTATAACCTCTGGCTCCACCTGGCAATCCCATAGTGACATTAGCTTGAAGGATATTCCGGTTTTCCACGGACAACTCATTAAAATATCTCCCAGCCCTTTCGACATCTGCTTCGGAGTAGTCTGCTTTGGCACCTTTCCTTTTGAGTATGAATATGTCAAATGCTGCCAGGGCTATTCGTTCAAACCGTAAGGCCTTAGAACCATCGGACATTTTATAAACCAAATCAGTCCTGGACCAGTCAAGAACCGGCATAAAATTGTAGCAGACAGTTGAAATACCGCATTCAGCTAAATGGGTAATTGTCTGTCGATACCAGTCGATATATTGATCACGGTCAGATGCCGCCACTTTAATCGACTCATGGACATTGACACTTTCTACAACACTCCAGACCAAACCTGCTTCCTCGATAATGGATTTTCGCAACATGATTTCATCCTTCGGCCAAACATGACCAATCTTGACCTGGTGAAGTGCTGAGACAATTCCGGTAGCACCCGCCTGACGTATATAACTTAGTGGTACACCATCTGCTGGACCATACCACCGCATAGTTTGTTCTAAGTACTTCATGGCATAAATAACGGGAAAAATTGGTTTTTGAAATGGAGAATTTCGACTCAGAGACTATCAATTCTGAGGTACGGGTATTTGAAGTCTTAATAAAGTTTTCAAATAGATTTTTTTGCTCTTATCTTGAACACCAAAATCATCATATTTTGAAAGAATTATTTTCTGTGGCCGGCAAGGTCATTGTGATCACCGGAGGATCTGGGGTGATAGGAGGTGCGCTGGCAGAATATTTGATTCAGCAGGGTGCCAAGATTGTGGTGATTGGTTTCCGGGAAGAAAGCGTATTAGCCAAAATAAAAGATCTTGCTCGCTATGGTAGTGATCCACTTGGCCTGGCAATAGATTGCACAAAAGAAGACCAACTGATCCAGGCCAGGAAAAAAATTATGGATCGTTGGGGCCGGATTGATGCCTTAATAAATGGGGCAGGAGGGAATCTACCCGGAGCTACTATTGCACCTGGTCAAACCATCTTTGACAGTTCTATCGAAGACATTCAATCAGTGATTGATCTCAATCTCATGGGCAGTGTGGTACCTTCATTGGTATTCGGTAAAGTCATGGCTGAACAAAAAATCGGAAGTATCATTAACATTTCTTCTATGGCTGCAGATAGAGCGATTACCCGAGTCTTTGGCTACAGTCTCGCCAAAGCCGGTATCGATCAACTTACAAAATGGATGGCAACCGAAATGGCATTGAAATTTGGTGATGGAATACGGGTAAATGCCATTGCGCCAGGTTTTTTTATTGGAAATCAAAATAGGCGACTGCTCACGGAAGAAGATGGTTCTTTCACTTCCCGGGGGAAAACAATTATATCCAATACCCCCATGTCACGATTCGGTCAAATTGAAGAGCTGAATGGAATAGTGCAGTATCTCTGTTCAGATGCTTCACGCTTCGTGACAGGAACGATCATACCAATAGATGGTGGTTTCAGTGCATTCAGCGGTGTATAACTGATCTGAGTTACATAGCTCCGTAGGCTTTCACGCCAAAGGTGAGCAGGAATGGTAAAGAAATCCAGAAAAACTCAGGGATAATAATCAGCAGAAGGATGCAGGCTATCAGTGAAATTAGCGTGTACATCCAATATTTTCGTGAAGTTTCTTTTGTGCTCGACATGATCATTTATTAAACCCGCACAAACTTAAAAAAATGATCGGGAAGCGGTGACGTTTTAACCGGATTATGTATTGCAGATTGTCATGGGCCGGGGTGGCTGGGGACCACCACAGGAGGCTATGCCTGCCGTCAACAGCA
Source organism: Saprospiraceae bacterium (assembly GCA_041748995.1). Lineage (GTDB taxonomy): Bacteria > Bacteroidota > Bacteroidia > Chitinophagales > Saprospiraceae > JABDMH01. The sequence goes on from JBGTCB010000997.1 coordinate 4,952, forward strand.
AAAAAAGCTGATCGTATGGGATCAGCTTAATTAATTGGAGCTATTAATATTGGTTTATATGGATATGTTCAAACAAAAAGGCCAGATCAAAACTTGAACTGGCCTGTACTTAAGTCTTACTAATCAAGGATAACTACATAAGATTAAAGTACTAACAGGTTTCTAATTTCAAGCAAATGAGGCTTTCTTGTCCTGAAGGTAGTGTATTCGAATCAATTTTCCAAAACCTCTTTACTTTATTTCGTGATTATCTTATAGAGGCTGCCTTTCGTAATTGTCTGGTCCAGATCCATACCGTTAATTAGTGCATGCTCCTCCATCAGTTGTTCACCTGATATTTTAGAATCCTTGAGCAAGGACTGGAGAGTGGCATTTTTACTGGCTGACTTTATGGATAACCGCTGAGGTTTCTTGTTTATCTTGGCTGCATCATTCAGTACTTTGAAGTTTCTCATGGTTTGATTGAAGTGGGAGACTTGCTGATCGAAGTCCGCTAATTCAGACACACCATGAAAAGTGAAAATCAGGTTCTGATACGATATCAAATAGGTGAGAACCCGGATGACCTGACCCGTTTGCTCATTGGTCTGATCAGCTACCATCGCAAGAGTGGACATTCCATTTAAGGTTTGCGATTTTCGCTCCACAACGGTTAGATTATATCGTCGTAAGATCGTGTCAGCAGCTGCCTGCAATGAATTTGCCTGGGTCAAAGTCAAAATCATCAATGCCTTACCGTCACTGGATGCCATTTGTACCTGTGACGGTGAATTGACGGTTTGCCATCCGGCTGGTATAGGAAATTGAAACTTAAATTCCGGATGGTAAAAGATATTATTTTCAACATACCCTTGCTTTGGATCATCACCATAGATCATACCATCGATCATCCGAAGGTATTGATCACGGTTAACAGCAAAGTTACCACCGGCTGTCTTTTGTGCCTTAGTTGCCATCTTCGATACTTTATTGGATCGATCGCCCGGATCCGGATGGGTTGATAGAAAGGTTGGCAGGGATTCGGATTCTGTTCCCTCACGCATTTGACTAAGGGTATTGAAGAAATTGGCCATTTCATGCGCATCGTATCCAATTTTGCTTGAATACTCTACACCCAGTTCGTCCGATTGAGATTCATTGTCACGACTATATTTCAGAAACAGTAATTGCATACCCTGCTGGGCTTCATTAGCAAAATTCCGAAAGGCGGGAGAAACAACAAGGCCACCAATCAAGAGGATTTGTGCGACTGTGGCTTTTGCCTGCTGGCTGGCTGAATGTCTTGCTGTTACGTGACCAATTTCATGGCCAAGTACACCGGCAAATTCAGCTTCATTATTGAAATGGGCTAAAATACCCCGGGTAAAATAAATAAAACCTCCTGGTACTGCAAAAGCATTGACCACTGGTGAATCCAGGATTTTAAATTCATAAGGGAGGTCAGGTCGGTGCGAGATCTTAGCCATCTCCATGCCCTTCTCCGAAATAAATTTCTGGAGTTTAGCATCTTCAAAAAGACCAAACATTGCCACTATACTGGGATCCGATTGCTTACCGAGAGCAATCTCCTGTTCTTCAGACATGAACATGAGTTGTTTCCTTCCAGTCACCGGATTGACCGCACAGGCAACAAATAGCATCAAGGTGGCAAGAACCAGAGGGAATAGGGAAAATTTTGCAAGGAGTGATTTATGCATAGGGCGGTTATTTTCATATAGAACACTTTTTAACTCAAGCTTAGTTCGGTTCTACTGTTTTGTTTTTCGTAATGCCTGACCAACACGAATATTGGTAAAAATTCCAGCATCCACAACAGGTTGTCCATTAATGAAAACATAATCTATTCCTTCCGGATATTGGTGGGGATCGGAATAGGTCGATTTGTCGATTATCTTTAAAGGATCGAAAACCACTAGATCGGCCTTTAATTTTTCCTTTAAAACGCCACGTTCCGTTAATCCCATCGTTTCAGCCGGGAGGCTGGTCATTTTCCTGATGGCTTCCTCCAGAGGAATTACGCCTAATTCACGGGAATAATATCCAAGTACCCGGGGAAACGTTCCATAAGCCCTGGGGTGGGGATGACCGGCCCCATATTGGGTAAGACTGCCGTCAGAAGCGATCATCGTCATTGGATGTTGCATGATTCGCACTACATCTGTGCTATCAATTATATGATAAATGCAGTTTGCACCCCGATGAAGTTGGATTTCGATAATCATTTCCGCACCATTTTCGATCGTGGGTGGCTGATCATTTTCGATCACCATATCATACAAAGTTTTGCCCAGAAATTCAGGCTTCCAATCTATTTTTGAGAATTGAATTCTACGCAGGTCATTTCCACCGCGGTCATAAATCAAATTATGAATGATCCCTTTTTTAATGCTGTCGCGCAGTATTGTGTCGGAGCATCGACTCACAAAAGAGCTGGAACCACCTTCCAGAGCCCAGGCTGGTATAACTACCGAAATTCCGGTGTGGCTTGCTGTATAGGGATATTGATCCATACGTATATCCAAGCCCTCCTGTCGGGCTTGATTCACCATTTCCAGAGTCTGGACACTAGCTCCCCACATCGGCTCCCCGATTGCCTTATGGTGTGTCAGGACTACGCGCAGGTCTGCTAAGCGGGCTATCTCTATAGCTTCAGAGACACTTTCCAACAAGCCGAGTCCCTCTTCCCTCAAATGAGATGTATAGATGCCACCATACGGTGCAACGACCTTCGATAATTCAATGATTTCATCGGTTGCAGCAAAAGTGCCGGGTAAGTATTTAAGACCGGTAGATATACCGAAGGCTCCTTCTTTCATTGATTGATCAATGAGCAACTTCATATTTTTCAGTTCCGTATCGTCGGGTTTTCTATTTATCAGGCCCATGACGTGGTTGCGGATCGTATTGTGACCGATGAGATAACCCACGTTCATACCTATGCCATCAACCATGAGGGAATCCAGGTAAGACCCCAGAGGAAACGGTGAGCCACCATCTGGTCCTCCCAAAGCAGTAGTTACACCTTGCATTACGTGACTTTTCGCATCCGGATACAAACTAAGAGGTTCGATATGTGCGTGCAAGTCAATGAAGCCCGGAGCTGCAGCTTTTCCTTTTGCATCAATCAC
>JBGTCB010000998.1:0-2284 GCA_041748995.1 Saprospiraceae bacterium
AACTGTATCTAATTATTCAACAAATTGCTATACTAGTGGACAAAGACTTCAATGATCTTCTCAATGTCGCAATGGACAAAAGTGATTTCCTCAGCGATTGGAACAAAATTCATCTAAATTTAGGTGCCGAAACTTGAGTTAATAATTTAATAACCATAACCGATAATCAAATTTCAAAGATTTAAATCAGATTAATACTTCAGAGGTAAATAGAGGTGCCCTTTAAATGAAGATGCTCTTCATTTTTAATTGCCGCCTCACATCTCAGGAGACCGTTGTAATCTTTAATTTGATGCCTGAGATTGCCTGAGATCTTTTTTCAAAAAAAAATAATCTGACAGTAGATCCGCGTAAATAAGGTATTTGCGCAGTCTGCCACGTCGTCCAACATCCGAAACATCTACCTCTTCTGCTGTTCAAATGCGGACACAGCATGTCCGAATACGTACATTTAATCACATCCATTCACAGGTCTCACTAAGTAAGTTACTGATTATCTGCCATATAGATCATTGGCATACATTTTTGTAGCGATAGAAATGTTTGAGAATCACCGCACAGATAAAAAAGCTGTTGTCAATAATTGAGTTTTATACACCCAGGAAGTCCTTGAAATAATCAGGTTGATAGCAGCCTCCTGGATTCTGAAGCCATGCATCGCTGTCTCTGGCGTGGTGAGGCAAAGAAAGCAATGTGTTACAAGTAGTGTCTTACGGCCGGGGTCTTTATTGTTTTGCTGTGAAATCATTTGACGATTGAAAATCTACAGTTTAGGAAGTTTTCTAACTGACGAGTTCCTGTCGGCACAAGACTGAGAACCAAAATGGAGGTTTTCAATATCAGGGTCTAATCTGGTCAGGTAAATCTTCACGCAAACCTATGGGACCTCCATTTTGCAACTTGAAGAAAATCACTGCAAAATACTCCAACATTAAGGTCATAGCATTGACCATGCACAAAAAGCAAAGTTTCATAAAAAGGATGATGAAATATGGTGTCAAAGGATATCTACTAAAGGATGACCCTACTTCAGAAACGAGAGAGGTGGTCGAAATCGGGAGAAGGAGGCCAGGCCTTATAATCTACATTGACATTTTGCAGATCAACTAAAATTCGCTGATCACGATAATTTCCAAACCTTTAATTATTTACACAGAATTGCACGCCTTCATTTACGATCAATTCATTGGGAGGGTTTATTTCCAGACCATCGTTTTTAACACATTCTGACTCTATAATGATGTCACCATCATAGCAATCACTAGGTGAAGAACGTCTGTTCCAATTGGCAGGATTATACCAGTCTATTATACTTCCTGTTGCACTTCCACCAACAAATCGATATTTGGAATCATTAAGCGTAAAAGGTCTTGATATTTGACTCACAAAATCACCAGCACCTTGTATAATAACTTCATTATGTACCGTGCTGATCTTATAATTCCCTTCTGGAAATCCATCACCATAACTGTCAAAGATTGTCAAGGTGTAGTTTCCATCTGGGAGATCTAATGTATAAACCAGGCTTTTATTTGCCAATGGTGCTGGTATATTCATGCTTAAGTCTCCTGGGTCAAAATTGCCATCTGAAGCAACAATACTGTCTGAACTATTTCGCAATTCCCATGAAATATCTTGAGGAAATTCATCAAAGTTGATGGTGAAATCTATTTGATTTTGTGCTGGTGTCATGCAACCTCGTGAAGACAATATACTTACCCGTGAACCGCGAGAAGCGAAAGCTTTTCTCATTAGATCTACTTGTCCCAGGGTAAATAAGTTCATGCATGTATCATCCGAATAGTCCATGTAGTTCTGTACCATATTGAGAGAATCTCCCCTACAAGCTAGACTACCTACGTTACATCCATAGTTAGGACCAGCGGCACTGGGGGTATCCCCTATACCATCATCGATGTCACAGCCTCCATCTCCCCAAATATGACTAAGTCTTAGCCAGTGTCCTACTTCATGGGTCCCAGTTCTTCCTTGATCAAATCTTTCTAATAGATTGAATTGTATTCCTCTACCAAAACTATGGTAATCTAAAACTATACCATCAATCGAGTCTTCTGCGTCAGGAAAGGTAGCATAGCCGCGGATGCCGCCCCTGATATTACAAACAAAAATGTTGAGATAATCGGTTGCTGGCCAGCCCGAAATGCCGCCAGTAGACTCATCTTTCACACTGGTTTGGATAAAGAAGTCTACAGAATCTGTATAGGTGCGCGTTATTCCACAAGTTGCGTTTCCGTTAATATCTCTCGTGGCCAAGCAAAATCTC
>JBGTCB010000999.1:0-4979 GCA_041748995.1 Saprospiraceae bacterium
TCCGCTCAATTTAATCGTGTCAATTTTCTCTATCTCTGGTATCAAAAGACCCGCTAACCTCTCACCATGATGGACATCCAGATTAAAGCTGAATTCCTGGAAGTTTGTGGCCGCTGATGGGGAGTCAAGCCTGAAAGTAGATAATGTATCGTTCAGCGGAGACCGAAAATCAATGGGAAAATAGTTGTTGGTGTAGTTGCGAAAAAATCCGGAAAGTCCCGTCAGATTAAAATTCCCTTCCATGGTTCCATTTATCATATCAGAGTGAATTTCGACACTTCGTTTATTTTGCTGGCTGAAATCTGATAGTAACAGAAGAGAATCCATCAAATATTCATCGGTGAGATTTGAAAAAAGTAACCGGGTGCCAAGGATCCTGCCCTTCAAATTATCAACTGATGAACCACTGAAATCAGATTCGAGATATCCTTTCATCGCAAATTGGGTGGGCAGGAATCCCAGTGCGGTGAAGTTCAAGGTATCGATTGATGCCCTGAATCTAAATCTCGACATTGAATCATGAAGATTCACCAATCCTTCAAAATCGAAAGCGATATTTGGATCGTCAATCGAAGCACGTCCGGCAAATTGTCTTTTGTCAAAGCGACCATCTATAAGCAGATCACGGTAACGATAATCGTTGTAGACTAGTTCCTGTACTTCACCCAATACTGTTGCCCGTAGGACCTCAGCATTAAGACCGCTTCCAAATATATTGATATCAACCGAAAAATGTCCAAGTTCCGGGATGCTAAGTACTTTACCCAGGTCAAATGAATCAAGCTGCAAATCACCACTGTAACTGGCATCGGAATAATCCTGATTAAAAGTCATTTTTACATCTGTGGTCATACTGCCTGCATCTGAAGCAAGACGTCCATCCAGTGCAAAGTCACGGATGGTACCAATAAAAGTTCCTGCATAATAAAACTGACCCAGACTATCCAGGGCAGGGGGCAGGGGATTGAGACTAAAACCCTTCAAATCTTCAGAAACACTTCGCAGATCTCTTACATCGACATTAAATAATGCTGTCTCTGGATTAGAGAGTCCCTTGATATCAAAATCACCTTCAAATTGGGTTACACTGCCAGTATAAAGCTTAACCTGACTTCCTCTAATATTATCTAGAGTGCCTTTAAATATTCCCGATAGTTTAAAGTCTTTCCAGTGTGCAATACCGGGAGATATTGAAATATCTTTAGTTAATTTCCTGATTGCATCATAGGAGGTATGGAATTGCCGCACATTCAGTGAAAATCTCAATTTAGCCGGATTACTGATATGCTCAATAGTACCACTCAGACCAATGTCAACAAGATTTTTTGCCCCTATTTTTAATTGCTTCAAATCAAAATTATGGAGATAGCCTTCAACAGTACCACTGATGTTGATTTTCTCTTTCAATTCGGTATTGATATAAGGAATTTGATGAAAATCCGGTACTAATAATTTTAAATCCTGATAATCTAATTTGGAGTCATTAAAAATAGCTACCAGGTAGATACTGTCTGAATAAGATTGTCCTTTACTGAAATCAGGAAAAGTAATTCTGGTTTGGTTGTGTATTACACTATGGGGAGTTCCGATATGCAAATTGGTAACGCTGATATTGTTTGGACTGACCACCAGGTCACCAGCAAGATCTTGCAGGATAAAACCACTTTGATCCTGGAAGGAAGTCTGGACAATCTTAGCACTGATTTCAGCATCGCCCCAATGAAAGTTGTCTGCAAAAAATGAGAAGTTCTTCAGGTGGAGATCCTTAGGATTTAAATGTTGTGTTTTTGTAGTATGTTCGATTTTATATAATATTTCATTTTCATCTAATCGGATCTGATCTACATTAAATGTCCAGCCTGTATTTGGAAATGTAAAACCGGTTGTAGAATCTATTGTTGTGGTTGTTACTTCAGAAGGTGACTGACGAATGATTACCTCTGAATCGCCCAGGCCCAACTGTCTGATATTTATAATTCTTGTGTCAGTATCGAACTTGTCAATATAAATAATAAGGGAACCGATATCGGAGAAAAGGTTTTGACCGGAAAATTGATCATCAATAAATATAGAGCTGCTGCTAATCTTCAATTTACTCAAATCTATAGACCAGCTCTTTCCTGTCGTAGGTTCGTCGGAACTAAAATGATCAATAATAAACTGGAAATTGAAGTCTGGATCATTTGGTTTTCGTTTAAACTGGAGATACGTATCAAATATTGAAATTTCATTGAACGATAATGTCTTGTTGAAAAGGCTGAACAAACTAATGCTGGCATCTAGTTTTCCGGCATGCAAAAGCGTATCACCATTCTGAGATTCAATGTAAACATTGGTCAGTGAAGCTGTTTTAAAGAATTTCAATTTAACCTTTTCAACACTCACCGTTGTTTGGAGAGCAGACGAGAGGCTACCCGCAATTTGTCTGACTATGTAGATCTGAACCGGAGGCAACTGTATGAGTACATAAAGTGCGAAGAAAATAGTTAACAGTGATGCTACTGTAATCAAAATAATCTTCGTAATTTTTCGTAGTCTCATAATTTGTTACAATGATCGCTATATTGCTCTTTTCTTCCTACAAAACCTATTCATATTATGACGTTCAGAGACCGGAAGTGTCTTCCTAACCACAGATTTGCAGACTGATGCCCAGATACAACGTCGGGATTTACGTAAATAGCCTGTGGGATTTCCTATTAACACTAACTTAACCACTTATATCACTTATATATAACTATGTTTATTGACCATTTTGTTTGGGCAACACCGGATCTTGTGTCCGGAATGCAGGAATTTTATGATCGTTCGGGTGTTATGCCGGTAGTTGGGGGCAGGCACCCTGGTAGAGGTACCTGTAATGCCCTGGTCAGACTCAGTGCTGGCAGTTACCTGGAGATTCTGGCACCTGATCCCGACGAATCGGAGATCGTCATTCCCTGGATGCAGATAGATAGGATCAATCAACCTGCCCTGATCCGTTGGGCCTGGCAGACAACGGACATTGATCAAAGCCGGTCAAGGTGGACAAGGTTGGGGTGGAACCCTGGTCCTGTTTTAAATGGAAGCAGACGGTTAAAAGACGGAAATATCCTGAAGTGGAAATTGACTGACCCTGATTTCCAATCTGACCGGATCTTGCCTTTTTTAATTGATTGGGAAGGAGGACTACACCCGGCCGATTTATTACCGTCAGGCTGTCAAATTCGTTCTGTAGATATCTGGCATCCAACTCCCGATAAGCTTTCGTTTTTTAGCGATCTACAGGACTCCTTGATGATTTCCTTTCGTACCGGAAGGTCACAAATAGAGATTCAACTGGATACACCTAAAGGACTACTTACCTTATTTACAGGGTGATATGCTTTTTCTTCCCTGATTTCATTATTTTTGGCCTCGCAATATGGAAACTTCCAGGTCCTATCTGTTTGTGTTATTTGCTTTATTGGCGGTGGTTTTGCGTCTACCCGGTTTCTTCACTCTGGTGATGGACCATGATGAATCGACCTATATAATAATTGCTGATCAGTTATTGGATGGAAAGATACCTTATGTTGATAACCTGGATGTAAAACCTGTGGGTATCTATCTTTTGTTTGCCATTCTCTTGAAATGGTTTGATTCAATAATTGTTATTAGGTTATTTGCTGCTCTGGTTATTGCACTTTCAGGATATTTTATCTATCTCATTCATTATATTTTATTTTCTCACCGAAAGACAGCAATATTTACCGGGATTTTATTTATTCTCTGTGCCAGTGCACACAAGTGGTCATGGTCTGCGAATACTGAAATATTTTTTCAATGTTGTTCTTTAGCTGGATTATATTGTTTATTGGTTGCCCGAAGGCCTATCCATTTTGTTTTATTTGGTTTAATCACAGGTCTGGGCTTTCTAGTTAAGTTTCATATCGTATTCGATGTGCTGGCTTTAGTAATTTTTTACTTTTATTGGACTAACCGGCGATGGAAGACCTGGCTATGGGAAATGCTCATCAGCTTTACCTTTTTTCTCATACCTATTCTGATTGTCGTTTTATACTACTGGAATTCCGGCTATTTGTCTGAGCTCCGATTCGCTATGTTGGAGATTCCTTCCCAATATGCAAGTGAAATTGCATCTGGAAGTCTGGTTCGATTTATATCCGAGTTCTATTTGTCTTTTTTACCGGTAGTGATTGCTTTGGTTGCCGGCATATGGACAGCTTATAAACGAAATTGGATGCTGACTCCGCATTGGGTGCTTTTCATTAGCTGGACTATCCTCTCCTGGCTGGGTATTTCTTTCACCGGTAAGCTTTTCTTTCACTATTATTTTCAGGCATTACCGGCATTCTGTCTGTTTGCTTTGGTGTGGTTTATGATCAAACCGCCGATCTGGTTGGCTGGGGTCTTCCTGGATGGAAGACAAAATTTGATAGTGGTCCTGCTTATTTTAGTTTTGGCTTCCTGGACTAGTCAGTATATCCAGGTTTTGAGAAAACCAAATACTACTAGTATGATTTATGAGGAGATAAGGGATACATGGCATCAGGGAGATAGGATTTATACGACCGATCAAAACATTTTGTATTATCTGTTGCAATGTGAACTACCAACCGAATATGTACATACAACCATTCTATTTAATCCTGAATTAATCAGGGCTTATGAGGTAGACGTTGCTGATGAATTTGAGGATATCGTAACCCAGAAAATGGATTACTATGTGATTTCACGACCCGTGCCGGAAGTCTTGCAGAAGGATATAGACAGGTACTTTGAACTATCCCGTTTGTTCCCTAATGATGTCAGGCTCTTTAGGCGAAAAAATAAACTTTAACCCGGATTATATTGCTCCATGCTAAGACCATAGAACAGGATTCCATAAAAGTATGGAAAACGAGTAATGTCCCCACAGGTGAGAAACTTTACGGCAAGGCCTAGTCAGCCACCGGAAGTGAGTCTTGCGTAGTCAGTAGAGATGCTGGCACGAAGCG
>JBGTCB010001000.1:0-2244 GCA_041748995.1 Saprospiraceae bacterium
CTAAATATTCACTTGGTAAATGGATATTAGAATTTAATGTACTATTCTTATAGACTCTTTCCGTCTCATACAATTTTATAACGTTCATAAAAAGAGTTGCTGTAAAGGCGTTAGCTGTTTCCAAGGGATCATCGGAAACATCGATGATCGTATCCGCCGCCGAGATTAGCCAACGACTGTCCAAATTTTGTAATAAAAAGCTCTTTTCGCTGGACCACATTGACCAGAATTGACCAACTGCTTCCTTCATCCTTAGGTTTCGGCGAATATAAACTATGGTAATTGCATGTAGAAGCTCCAAGCGACTACGGCCGGAAAATTCTTTTTTCAGCATGCCGATATGAGATGCAAGATCTTCTCTCTTACCGAATGAATGCTGCTGAATTTCGGCCTGTACCAAAGTCCTTTTCAGAGTTTGAAAATCATTGTTTGAAAAGAATTGATCCATGAAGTTTCTTGATTAAATTTACTTATGATTTGGATTAAATTACTCATAATGGCCTAACTCTCGGTACTGGATGCCCGCCTCAACCGTCACGATCATATTTGATTTATCGAGGCTCAAGACCTTATTTAAACTCCGGGTAGAAATATATCCTGATCGCAGTCAGCGAGGGTACTGAAAGAATGCCTGGTGCCCAATGCTTTGATTTTGTTGCTTTTACGCACGATCTCCGGTACCTCCTCAAGACCGGTGGGTTCAAAAAGCCGGGTGGCTTTATAAGACAGGTTGCCCGCCCAGTTCTTGCCGGCATCGGAGCTAAATTCCGGGACCTGGTTGCAGGCAAAAGGACTGAGCGCGGCAGATCCGAGAGCCAAAGAAGTCGTCTTGATGAAAGTGCGTTTTCGCATGGAAGTCGTTTTATGTATGGCTTACTAAGGTAATGAAAGGAGGAGAAATATGACTATCCAACGATCCAAACCATGCTGACTTTGAATCCACAAAATGAACAAAATTGTACTCAGGAAGGCCACTCCGTTCAAAAATACACACGGGATTAATAGGGGAGATCTATTGCACCACGGGTATTCATCGGTTTATCCAAAGGAGCAAACTTTTGGCATGGGCAAGGTGAAGATGGTCGACCCGGAGATCAGCTGGTCTTTTAAAGTATGAAAAATTTGACTTATTTAGAAGCAAATCGAAAGCAAATCGTCAAATAACCGGATAAAAAGTATATATTAGATTTTCATTACAGACCACTTACAAACTCAAAACGAATGAAAAGAATACTTACACCGATACTTTTTCTTGCATTCCTGCATCTTTCCAAGGCTCAGGTTACTGATCAGGATGTGCCAAGAACTGCCCGGGATCAGGTGATTGCGGATGATCTTATTGTTCAAGGTAGCGAGTGCGTCGGACTCGACTGCATCAACAATGAAAATTTTGGATTTACTACGATTCGACTTAAAGAGAACAATCTTCGCATTGGCTTTGACGACACCAGTGTTGGTTCCTTTCCGGGCAATGACTGGGAAATCGAAGTCAATTCCAGCGCCAGCGGTGGTACCAATCATTTTGCCATTAGGGATGTGACTGGAGCTAAGGATCCTTTCAAAATCATAGCCGGAGCTCCCAGTAATTCGCTCTTTGTAGACAATAGCGGACGTGTTGGAATTGGCACTGCCACTCCGGTTTTGAAAGTCCATTTGTCCGATGGGAATACACCAAGTATGAGATTAGAACAAACGAATGCATCGGGTTTTACCGCCCAAACCTGGGATATCGCCGGCAATGAAACCAACTTTTTTGTTAGAGATGCGACCAATGGTAGTACGTTGCCGTTTAGGATCAGGCCAGGTGCTCCTAGTAGTAGTATAGATATTGCTGGTAATGGAAATGTTGGGATAGGGACGTCGAGTCCGGCTGCGAAGCTTCAGATTAAAGGTGGGGATATAATGATTGATAATGGTACTTTTTTTAAGAGTTTGAGGAGTGACGGCACTACGGCTCATCAAGTGATTGGGATGGATGGCAATAATGATATTGTCTTTAATAGAAATGCCCTGGTTGGAGGAAACCTCACCTCAAGACTGGTGTTTGCCGCAACGAATGACCGGAATATTCAGTTTAGGAGTCAAAACAATACCAACCAGTTGACCCTTGCACCAAGTGCAGGTAATCCAAATATCTGGGATTTGACATTAAATAATGGTGCTGCATTTAAACCAGGTGGCGGGTCCTGGACAGCGACTTCTGATAGAAGGGCTAAGAAGAACATTCAGCCATATCAAGATGGT
>JBGTCB010001001.1:0-2675 GCA_041748995.1 Saprospiraceae bacterium
TGGAAATATTCGAATACAATCACCAGCATTTTGAAGGAGCCTGGCCAACCAATGTAGGGATGGCCCGGGGTCTGGCTGCAGTTGGGAGATATGAGGAAGCCCTGAAATATGCTGAAATGGCGTACGATGAAGCGCCGGATCAGTTAAATAAAGATGCCATGAAAACCTCCGTGGAAAAACTTAAAATGAAACAGGACATTAATTAGGCGTTTTTTCCCACGATTTAATAATCAGTCCTCCAGTCCTCCAGGAGGCGGTTGAAATATACTACTTTCAGTAGATCTCCGTCACCGTCATCAATTTTTACGCACCTGGAAATCCAAGTCTCTTCGTCTCGTTGAGACGACGATCTATGACTTAAACCCGGATTATTCATTAGATTATCTATTACGAGGTAAAACTGCTGCAAATACGGGCACATAAGCCCTTTTTGATTCTCACTCCAGCACAGTACGGGACAGGCTATGATGATGACCATGTCTGCGAGTCAAAAAGCGCTTGGAGCACCCTGACGGCATTCGCATCAGGGCCAAGCCCGTCTTTATTGCATTTTTACCTCTCACTACGAAAACCCAATGCATAATCCGGGGTTAATCTATTCTCAGACAAATATCGATTATGGGAACTAGTCTAACTCTTGATGACTTTATAAATACGATGCACGGTTTTGCTTCTTAATTTTAAAAAGTAGATACCGGCACTCAAATCGTCGATGTTGATACTCAAAGTACGGCTTCCTCCCTTGTGTTCAATTTTTTTCAAGGTTTTGCCGTCTATGCTCAGGAGTTCAATCTGATTCTGATCAGGATTTTGCAACCAGTCAGCTTCCAGATAGAGAACCTGATCAGCCGGATTAGGGTACAATTTTAGTTCGCCTTCCCTGTCACCTTCCAGAATATTGACCAGCTCTCGTGCACCGTTTCCGAACCACTCACCCCAGGTTGCATCGGAATAAAAGATGTTGGCATTACCCTGCCTATTTATTTTATCTGCTGCCAACTCGATTACTCCAATTACATTAAAAATAGAAGTCTGATCCTCACCCTCTGCATTGAAGATCATTCTGTCGTCCAATCTGGAAAAACTCGGATAGCCAAGCACGGTATTTTCGTAGATTTCTCCAATGTCACCGGTCTCTATGTTTACGCCAAAAATGCTGTAAGCATCCGTCGATTCTGTATTATCCAGGTAGTCAAATGCAATGATATAAGGGGAATTTTTGGCAAACGTTGGATTGCCTACACCGACATCCTCCGGCAGACCGGAAAAGAGCTTGGTGATAAAGCCATCACCATAATCATTGACAGCTTCATCCCATACACGTATAAATCCAATATCCCAATATTCGATGGATTCCTGCGATCCCAATTTAGTGAATGAATTAAATGCATCATAAACCAGGAATTCGCCAGTATGATCCCATTCGAGAGCATCCGCATAAAGTACATCTCCGGTATTCAAATCTGCATCGGAAGTGGTGGGATTATGCAATTCATAAATTTGAAAGTTATTCTGTTCTAATGAGAATACGTAAATGGAATCAGTCTCGCTATCGAGCACTGCTGCGATCTTGCTGCCATCTTTCGAAATTGCGACATTCCACCATATTGGGTTGGACTGAATGGTCCCTTCCTCATAACGCTCTTGTTCCCATTCAATCTCTATTAACCTTATGGTTTTGTCCTGGGCAACATATATTATGGCTGCTCCATCATCCGTAATGGAAGGAGGATTCAGTGGAGGAACATCAGACAACGGACCATCGATTACCAGGTTACCAAGAGGATCCACAAGCCGCAGCAAACCATCTTCATCACTGGTTACCAGAATAAAATCTTCACCCGGATTGACTTCGACGTCTTCGATATATTCTCCACCTTGCGAACCAATGATACCTACCTCTTCAAATGCCGAAGCGGCCACCTGAGCGACCTGCTCATTATACAGGGTCCTTGATGCTGCGATAACAGCGATCCGAAGGTCAACAAATTGACTTGACCGGGTCAGGTAATTCGTAAGAACACTGAAATAAACTTGCTCAGCAACTTCGAGGCCTACTTCGTTTGCAAAGAGGTAAAAGGCCCTATAAGGAATCCCGCTGTAGATATGCACACCACTATTGTCGTCTGTTCCGGAAAAACGCTCCCCATAGTGGGCCGGTTGATAACCGGGGTCATTGAGGCTGCTGCCGTTATTATGTGGATCAGCCATATTGCGGAGCGCATCCTGGAAAATATTTTTGTTAACAATGTCTTCTCCAATCAGCCAGTCCTCTCTTTCCACAATCACTCCAAAAACATCGGCAAAAGATTCATTCAGTGCCCCCGATTCACCTTGATATTCGAGGTTCGCTGTGGTTTGAATGATTCCATGACCCATCTCATGAGCAGCTACATCAAGTCCGCGGGCCAAAGGAGAGGAAAACGCCTGGTTTCCTCTACCATAAAATATGGCCTTGCCATTCCAAAAGGCATTGTCCATATCTTCACCATCCTCATCAGCTACATTTATAAATGATATAATATTACCTCCCCGACCATTAACGCTGATCCTGTTAAAGTTTGTCCTGAAAAACTCATAGGTTATTGCTGCATTCGTATGGGCTGATACAGCATCCGGATTGTTCCAGGTGGTGCTGTTGGAAATCAAGTCTTTATAATTGAAATCATCACCAC
>JBGTCB010001002.1:0-2744 GCA_041748995.1 Saprospiraceae bacterium
TGGGGAAATTATGAGCAACAGAACCTTCACAATGATCAAACCGGATGCGGTGAAAGACGGCCACATTGGTAGTATAATGAGTCATATTACCGGTGCAGGCTTCAAGATTGTTGCCATGAAAATGACCCGTTTATCACCTGAGACTGCCGCAGCTTTCTATGCCGTTCATAAGCATCGACCATTTTTTCAGGAATTAGTCGATTTTATGTCATCGGGACCTATTGTTGCCGCAATTCTGGAGAAGGAAAATGCAGTGGAAGACTTTCGAAAATTAATCGGAGCAACCAATCCGGCCGAGGCAGCTCCGGGTACTATCCGGGCGCTCTATGCCAAAAACGTAGGTGAAAATGCAGTTCATGGGTCTGACTCGGATGATAATGCAATCATTGAAGGCAAATTCCATTTTGCCGGCTGTGAGGTATTTGAGTAGATAGAAGGGCGAATGCAAATCCCCTATGCGGTTTATTTATATCGCGAAAGCCGACATTATCAGGTATTCAGGATCGAAGAATCGAAAACTCTAATTCCTACATTTTTACCAAAGTGACGCCGTCACCACCACTTTCCGGCTCGGGATGGTATGCCTCAAAAGGAATATCATACGATCTTAACATGTCTTTCACCAGGGTTTTGAGGATGCCATTTCCTTTGCCATGAATGATCTCCAGGTGATGGAGGTTTGCAACCAGAGCTCTATCGACAAATTGTTCCAGACGAAGCAGGGCTTCTTCTTTTCGCAAACCACGGAGGTCGATTTTATGGTGTACTTCATCCAGTATCTGTATGCGGGTATTTACCGACCTTTCCTGCTGAATGTCGATGGGTTCTTTGCTATATTCCAGATCAGTTGCTTTGGCATTTAATGTGATATTACCAGCCAATACAGTGATTTTATTTTTTTGAATGCTTTCGATTGTTCCGATCATACCACCCATTTTCATACGTACATAATCACCCACTTCAAACGGTTTCTGATCTTTGGATTTTTTTACGTTATTGAGAATGTCCTGATGGATCTTCTGAGTCCCGGTTTCCAGATCGGATTTCTCGACTTTCAATCGCGCACTCAATTTTTTTGCCTTTTCCAGATTTTGATTTTCCCGGATTTCACGAATTACTTTTTCCAGATCCCTGTTTGCCTGAGTCTGTTGCTGCAACTGGATACTCTTTTCTTCAAGCTTTAGTTTTTTTCTTCGTACATCGAGTTCAAGAGACATGCGTTCATAATTACGCACTAATTTTTCCAGATTCTGCTCCTGCTCCATTACGACCCGGAGTTTTTTATCCAATTCATTTTTTTCCTTTTGCAATGTGGTCAGTAAATAATCTAACTGACCCTCTTTTGCACCTATTTTTTGCCGGGCTCTCTGAACAATTTTTTCATGAAGACCACTGCGCCTGGCCATCTCAAAGGCGAATGAACTACCCGGAGCTCCGATATCCAGGTGAAAAGTAGGTTTTAATGCCTCCTTGTCAAAAGCCATCGATGCATTCTGGATTCCCTCCATTTTTGAAGCCATGATTTTAAGGTTACCATAGTGAGTAGTGATGACTCCTCTGGCTTGTAATTGATGCAATCGCTGGAGGATCGATTCGGCAATAGCCGCTCCAATCGTCGGTTCAGTTCCTGAGCCAAATTCATCAATCAGAAATAAGGTGTGCCGGTTGGATTTTTCGGTAAATTCCTTCATGTTCTGAAGGTGGGAAGTATACGTACTTAAATCCTGTTCGATAGACTGCTGATCTCCGATATCTGTCAGAATCTGCTGAAAGATACCCATGGTTGACTGATCATCAACCGGAGTCATCATAGCTGCCTGATGCATCAGACACAACAGGCCGACGGTTTTTAAGGATATACTTTTTCCTCCGGCATTCGGACCGCTAATGATGACAATTCGCTGCTGATCATCCAGTCTTAAATTGAAAGGTATGACCGCCTTCCGGTCTGCTTTGTGTTTAAGCAGCAACAAAGGGTGATAGGCCCGGTACCATTCAAATGATGCCGTATCGACACATTTTGGTAAAGATCGGATATCAAGAGCTATGCCCTGAAGTGCTTTCGCCTGGATGATATCAAAATCAATAATCACCCTTAAATTACTTCTCAGAATATCCAGATGGAGTTGTAAATCATGGCAGAGAAGTTTTAATATTTTTCGGATCTCTCTGCGCTCTTCATTGTGCAATTCAGACAATTGGCTGTCTAAGGCCAGGGTTTCTTCGGGTTGAATAAAGATGGTTTTTCCGGTCGATGATTCATCATGGATAATGCCCTTAATCTTTCTTTTATGTTCGGCCAATACCGCCAAAACCCGCCGGCCATTCCGGTAGGATTCAAAGTTATCGGTTAGCAGGCCGTGATCTTTGTATTTTCCCAGGGCACGGTTAAATGTATGGTCCAGAGCAGTGCTTTTTGAGAGGAGGTCTTTGCGGATCTTTGCCAGGGCATCGGAAGCACCATTTTTAATATTTCCTTCCTCGTCAAAAATCTTATAATAGTGCTGGCGAATTTTCGGTAGAGGCTCGGTTTGCGCCAGTACGGTATACAATGGTTTCCAGCGGATTCGTTTTTCTTTAGTAAAAAAGTCAAACCAGCTGGTAACCATATCAAGTTGGCGTCTGATTTCCAGGATATCCTCTATTTCAAGTACGCTATCTTGTTTCTGCAGGTAAAGCAGGATTTCACCAAGGTCCTGATATTCACCTACATGGATCCGGTTTGTATCCTGCAAGATCTCCTG
>JBGTCB010001003.1:0-9171 GCA_041748995.1 Saprospiraceae bacterium
CTGGCGAAAGCGGGTGCTTCGAGATCTAATCTCAATTCAGCTTCCCGGGTATTATTATCAGGCCCATGACATGGGTAACAACGGTCAGCGAGAATCGGTCGAATATCAAAATTGAAATCTACCGTGGAGGGCAGGTCGTCAAACTGTATTCGTACATCATCAGGAAAATGGTTCGAACATCCTGCAAGAATATAAAACATGCAAACGAGAGTACTGGTTCTTACCAGAGGCAGGCGGCTTTGAAAACTCAGGCAGCGTAAAGATTCTAAACGTTTGGCTGGCAGATGGAGCGAATAAAATCGTGGATGCGTCGTGTTCATGCCAGGATATCATTAACTACTTTGCCGTGCACATCCGTCAGCCGGTACCTGCGACCCTGGAATTTGTGGATAAGCCGCTCGTGGTCAATCCCCAGAAGATGAAGAATTGTCGCTTGAAAATCATGTACATGTACCGGATTTTCTACAATGTTGTAACTAAAATCATCGGATCGGCCATAGCTCAATCCCTTTTTTATACCTGCTCCAGCCATCCAAAGGCTAAAACATTTTGGATGATGGTCCCGTCCATAATTGTCTACGGTCAGTTTCCCTTGTGAATAATTCGTTCGCCCAAATTCCCCACCCCATATCACCAGGGTATCTTCAAGTAAACCCCGTTGCTTAAGATCCAGAATCAATGCTGCCGAAGCCTGATCCGTTTCCTGACATTGTTTACGGATATTCTTTGGTAACTGGTCATGCTGGTCCCAACCCCGATGATACAATTGAATAAACTTGACACCCTTTTCCGCTAATCTCCGGGCCAAAAGACAATTTGCAGCATAAGTACCAGGATCTCGCGAATCCGGACCGTATAAATCGTAGATATGGTCTGGCTCCTGCGATGTATTTGTTATGTCGGGTACCGACGTTTGCATTCGAAATGCCATTTCATATTGGGTGATGCGTGCTTCGATTTCCGGATCTCCGAATGTAGTGAATTGAGATTGTTGCATCTCAGATAATAATGCCAGCTGTTTTTTCCGGTCATTCAGGCTAACTCCAGGAGGATTATTCAGATACAAAACAGGATTCGTCCCTGCTCGAAACTGAACCCCCTGATGCTGGGATGGTAGAAAACCGTTGCCCCAAAGACGGGAGTAAAGAGGTTGACCTCCTTTATTTTTTGTAAGCAAAACAATGAATGCAGGGAGGTTTTCATTGTCGCTACCCAATCCATAATCGATCCAGGAGCCCATGGAAGGCCGGCCTGGAAGTTGGGAGCCCGTTTGAATAAATGTGGCCGCCGGATCGTGGTTGATTGCTTCAGTATACATGGAATGGACAAAACATAACTCGTCGACAATTTCGGATTGGAAAGGAAGAAGCTCGCTCATCCAGGATCCTGATTGACCAAACTGCTTGAAGTTAAATATGGATCCCGCAAGTGGAAATGAAGTCTGACCTGCCGTCATACCGGTCAGTCGCTGTCCCTGCCGTATTGAATCTGGCAGTTCCTCACCGTTCATTTTGTTAAGCAAGGGTTTGGGATCAAACAAGTCGATCTGTGACGGGGCTCCACTTTGAAACAAATAAATCACCCTCTTCGCTTTTGGTGCAAAGTGTAAAAAGCGATCTTTCAAAGTAGACGTATCGATAGGTCCTGCTGCCTGAGACTCCAATGGATTGATCAGCGATGCTAATCCTAAACTCCCCAGACCCATGGCAGTTCGAGCCAGAAAATCTCGCCGGGATCGAATACGTGAATACTGGTGACAATCAGACATCTTTACTGATCAAATTAAATGTCAATCATCCTCAAAATAATAAAAATCAGGATTCCCGGCAGTCTCAGTTCATTTCTCTGAATCTGAAGTCAATCGGACATCCTATTTTTATAACGAAAAATAATTAGCTATGAAACAAACGGTATTGGGCTTCCTTCTGATTCTTGCAGGCAATTTCTCATTTGCCCAAGGATCTCGTTTGATTGATGAGATCAATAGTCACTCAACAGGGATCGGCCTTTGGTGGGTGGGTCACAATGGTTGGTTGATCAAATCAGGGGATCTAGTGATCGCTACTGATATCCTGCTTGACTACGGCGACCGGATAAATCCACCTTTGATCAATGCGGAAGAACTGGCGACGGTTCTGGATATTTCTTTCGTCACCCACGGGCATAACGATCATTTTAACCGGGCTGTTAGCCGGGTACTGCTTGAAAAATCAGAATGTTTATTTGTCATCCCGGAGAGTTGCCTTTCTATTGCAGAAGAATTAGAAATTCCCGGTGAGCGTTTGCAAATTGCGAGACCCCGGGAGCCTTTTGAACTCTTAGGTATTCAGATTCAGCCGATCCGGGCTATTCATGGCAATGCGAATTTTGCTATTTATTATGAAGCCAATATGCAGGATTGTGGCTATCTGATAGATGTCGATGGGACTTCTTTCCTTCAACCGGGTGATTCCTATTTGTTGGAAGACCATCTTTTCCTGAAACATGTGGATGTCCTGTTTTTTTCACCGACTGAACATAATATGTACATTGATCGTTCGGTGATTTTAATTAATACTCTAAATCCGGATTTTATATTTCCCCAACACCACAGCACTATTATCGTGAATGAACAATCCCGATTTTGGGCAAAGGGATATCCCGATGAAGTCAAAATCAGGTTGTCAGAACCGTTGAAGGAAAAATATCACATCCTGAAAGAGGGGGAGAAGGTGCAAATCCGAAACTAAACCTGGATTTTCCCGTTTTCCAGAAATCTTAATTACACCTCTGTTATTAGCAGTCTAACGATTTCATGTCCTTTTCTCTTCCGATCTTCTTTAGCAGATATTGTACCCTGGCAAAAGCAGTTCTGATCAATTTTCATCCTACCCGCTGAAAGCGACACTCCAAACTCTATTTTCTATCCTGTTTGGCAAACACTTTTTTCAGTAAAGCGCTAACCCTTTTTGCCGGATCCTGTCGGATTGCTAACTCTTCCTTTTCAACCATCCCGAAAAGACCATTTAATGCTTCCCGGGTTACATAATCGTCTAATTTCGGATTGACCTGATCAATAAATGGTATCTTATTGTAAGTGGTAACCGCTTTCTCCCAGTATTCCAGAGCGTTCAAATGATCCAACGATTTAATAACCTCCGGTTGAAAAGCGTCATATAATCCTTCAAAAGTGTTATCCTTCAAATAGGTGGTGGCGGCATTATTCTGACCCATCAATATATTTAAAGCATCATCGAACGTCATATTTTTAATAGCACTGACAAAAATAGGTTTTGCACTTTTTGCAGCATCTTCAGCAGCCCTGTTCAGTCTCTTCACAATCTCCTCTTCGACGTTGGTAAATCCTGGAATGACTTTCAATTTGTCGGTCACCTTGCGAGCTTCGGCCGGAAGGAGTATTTTATAGGCACTTTTGTAATATCCGTCTTCTACCGCTAATAAATCCGATCCTTTGGATATACCGATACTTAATGCCTCCTTTAGACCCGATGCGATTTCTGCTCCCGTGGGTTCAGACATTGCGTTTTGCACGTCTTTTAAAACGTCACAGGAAACGAAGGTGACAAGGAGAGCTAAGAGGGAAATTCGAATTATCATGATTTTGTTGTATTTATTAGTGGTAGACAAAGATAGTGATGTTGAAGTTCGGTTGGTTATGAATTTTTACTCACTAACCTTCCACTTCAATAAGGGCAAAATCAACCAAACCACCCAGGAGGGGATTAAGTTTACGAATCCGCACCTGACAAGATCCTTCAGATCCGATTTGATTCCTGATGCCGTCAAGTATACTCTGGGCTACAGTTTCGATTAACCGGCGGGGTTTGTCCATTTCTGTTTGACAGACTTCATATATCTTCTCATAATTGATGGTTCTTGCAAGATCATCCTCAAGTTCTGTCAGATCTATATCGGTGTCAATAGTGACATCGATTTCATAGTTATTTCCCACTGACTGCTCTTCGACATAGTATCCATGAAAACTATGAAATCGCATACCTTTTAGAGCGATGGTTGCCATCTTTGCTTAATCTTAATTCCACTGCTCAATCTAATAATAATATTTTTGTGTCCAATCAAAATCAGGATACCATGTCTGTAAGTCAGCAAGATCGTTATTCAGCTCATGACTATTATCTGGTTGATGAACTGCTGGAAGATAATCATCTTCTGGCCCGGCAAGCTGTAAGAGATTGGGTGAAGCAATCGGTAAGTCCAATTATTGAGGACTATGCGAACCGGGCGGAATGCCCTACCCATTTATTTAAAGAACTGGCAGAGATCGGTGCTTTCGGGCCAAGTCTGCCAGTAGAATATGGAGGTGGCGGCATGGACGAGATTGCTTATGGTATCATTATGCAGGAATTGGAGAGAGGTGACTCGGGCATCCGGTCTATGGCTTCAGTACAAGGTTCTTTGGTTATGTATCCGATTTATGCATTCGGATCGGAAGAGCAGAAAAGAAAGTATCTTCCGAAATTGGGTAGTGGTGACTTAATAGGGTGTTTTGGTCTGACCGAGCCTAATCATGGTAGTAACCCCGCTGCAATGGAAACTTCCCTGCATGATGATGGTGATGCCTACATACTCAATGGAGCGAAAATGTGGATTACCAATTCTCCCATAGCGGATGTCGCAGTAGTCTGGGCCCGGGATGAATCCGGTAAGATCAGGGGGTGTATAGTAGAAAAGGGTACTACCGGATTCAGTGCGCCTGAGATCCATGGGAAATGGTCGCTTCGATCCTCCATCACTGGTGAGTTGGTTTTCCATGATGTCCGTATTCCTAAATCTCAGATATTGCCAAAGGTTGAAGGGCTTAAGGGACCTTTTTCGTGTCTGAACAAGGCTCGTTATGGTATTGCCTGGGGAGCAATAGGTGCAGCCCTGGATTGCTATGATTCGGCGTTACGTTACTCTTTGGAAAGGCATCAATTTGGAAAGCCTCTGGCAGGATTCCAGCTTACTCAGAAAAAACTTGCGGAAATGATTACCGAAATTACCAAAGCCCAGTTGTTGGTCTGGCGTCTTGGAACGTTAGCAATTAAAGGCAAGGCCAGTGCTGCTCAGATTTCAATGGCAAAACGCAATAATGTCCACATGGCACTGCAAATAGCTCGTGAGGCACGGCAGATTCACGGAGGGATGGGCATCACGAATGAATATCCGATCATGCGCCATATGATGAATCTCGAAACGGTTGTCACCTACGAAGGTACTCATGACATTCACCTGCTAATCACCGGCCACGATGTGACCGGAATTAACGCATTTTCCTGATGGAATCTGTACTATTGTTTGGAATGATCTTTTACACCTGACACAGCTTAATAAGTCGGTTATGAATCTTTGGATTTTTGTAGAAAATACACGATGATTCGTCGAGCAAACGTTAATTTATTATTAAACTGATTGAACAACTAAATGAAAAATATTATTTTCTTCCTTGAAATGTGCATATGAAAGGTATTAGGGTGTTCAACTTACTATTCTGTCTTTTATTTTGGGTGAGCAGTGCCTGGTCACAAGCTCTTCTTTCTAATTATGGAGATCCCAATAATCCTGAACTAACGAATCCTTCATTTGAAGATATCGCAAGGGCCAGTTTACCTCCTAAAGGCTGGATTGATTGTGGTTTTCCAAATGAATCACCTCCTGATGTTCAACCCTCAGGGGCTTGGGAAGTGTTTCGACCCGCCTATCATGGCTACACCTATCTGGGGATGGTGACCCGCGAAAATGATACCTGGGAAGCTGTAGGGCAACGACTGAATTTTCCCCTGATTAAAGGCAAATGTTACTCATTTAGCATCTATCTTTGTTCATCCAGTGAATACTGGAGCGCGGTAGCTCCGGATTCTATTAGAAACCGGGACTTTCTTCCGGATGATCTACCCAAGAAAAACTTTGATCAGGCGATTAAATTAAGAATATGGGGTGGTGACGGCTACTGCGATAAAAAAGATCTTCTGGCTGAAAGTCGAACAATTGGGAACACTAATTGGGAAAAGTATTCATGGAAGATCGAACCTAAAAGAGATATTTCCCATATTGTTTTAGAGGCATTCTACAAGACACCTACACTTTTTCCCTACAACGGAAATGTATTGGTGGATCATGCTTCACCCTTTTCTATGATTTCTTGCAATGAAGAGGAAGAACTGATTTTACCTCCGACAGTTCGCATTCTGCAACCAATAGAAAAAATAAATCCCCGGATAAACCAGGTCAAAGTCAATGCAAACGTTAGAAATATCAAATCCAAATCCCAGATTCGCTTTAAAGTCAATTCGGTAAACATCGATGTATTCAATTTTGACCCTGCCTCCGGAAGTTTTTCGACCACCTTATCACTAAAAGAAGGTAAAAACACGATTCATCTCCATGCCCGTAATGAGATGGGAGAGGCGGAGGATGATACGCAAGTCTATATAGTCGAGCAGAGTTCGGTGGCTCAGCAACCCGTGCCGGCAAAGCCTGAAAATAGTGTCGACAATCCCAAGAAAGACTATAAGGTGCTGAAAAGCCTCAATGAAGATGAAATGACCACCGGCCAAATTATAAAAATCGACAACCTCTATTTTCCAGCCGATAGTTCTAACATCCATGATAAAACCTCTTTTTCAGTACTTGATGAACTATTTCAATTTTTGGAGGAGCATCCAAAAATTACTATTGAAGTACGAGGTCATACCAGTGGAGGCCAACGTATCGACAGGAAATTCAGTGAGGAATTGTCTCAAGCCCGGGCGAAAACTGTAGCTCTATACCTAGTGAAAAAAGGAATTCCACCCGACAGAATACAATATCGGGGATATGGTCCACGTGAACCTCTTGCCAGCAATGATACTGTCGAAGGACGAAGGAGAAACCAACGAGTGGAGATCAAAATATTAAGTACCTGACCGGAGTCCGGCTTATCCTGCTTGTAGTTAAACCATATCGAGACACCACCCCAAGCTGATCAGGTCTCGCCAGAAGCCAGGATAAGACTTTCCGACCACTTCAGGATCGTCAATAATCACCGGTTTGATCATACTTAGGGGTGCAAAGGCCATAGCCATGCGGTGGTCATGATAGGTCTCAAAAACCGGAGGTTCGGTCCATTTCGCTTTCCCTTCAACTAAATGAAATATCTTTCCGGTTCTATCACTAAAGCGGGCCGGTGCTTTGACAAAAGATACATCCACTTTTCCCAACTCATTTTTTAGTGCAAGAATACGATCAGTCTCCTTAATACTTAAAGTTTCCAACCCTGTGAAAGCACCGGTCACCCCTAGTGCACCACAGACTACAGCCACTGTTTGTGCGATATCGGGACATAAAATAAAATCATGCTCGATATGAGATTTGATTTTTCGGTTCTTCCTGATCAATACACCATCTTCCAACCAATCGGTAGTCAAACCGAGGTTTGCAAATAGTTCAGGCGTAACGGCATCTCCCTGCGAACTATTTCGATCAAGACCACGCAAGGTCAATTCCGCATCCTGAGCCAGAGCTGCCAACGCATAATGGTATGAAGCGGCAGACCAGTCAGATTCCACCCGAAAATCATTTGGTTGGTACTCTTGTGGTCTTACCTCAATGATGTTTTCATCAAAATGATAGTCGATACCAAATTGTTTCATCATATCAAGAGTCATCTTTAAATACGATGCTGATACCAACTGACCAACCAGTTTAATCTTAATTCCTGCCGGCAATACAGGGGCAATCATCAGTAAAGCAGAGATAAATTGGCTGCTGATATTGGCGGGTATATCTAACTCTGACTGCCTGCCGAGATCCCTGGGTGATTTGATCAGCAAAGGAGGGTATCCTGCCTCCGCAAGATATTCAATATCCGCACCAAGTAATCTTAGTGCATCAACCAGGGCTCCAATGGGTCTCTGTTTCATTCGTGTTGATCCCGTCAATATCTGCTCCCCTTCCTGGGTTGCAAAATATGCCGTAAGAAAACGAAAGGTTGTCCCTGCAGGACCTACATCCAGTTCCCCATCTGACCTGGTGATCAGGGTCTCCATGGCTTTGGTATCTTCCGATGTAGACAGATTGTGTATCTGAAAGGGTGTCTTGCATAAAGCCCGGATCATCAGTACCCGGTTACTAATGCTTTTAGAACCATCAAGTGGGATCTCACCTTTGATAGCCGGATTATCCTTAAGTACTAGAAATTTCATGACAAAATGGTTTACCTGAAGTCACTCTTCTTCATTCGGGCGACGGTAGGCTTTATCATACGCATCGATTATTTCTTTAACCAGCCGATGTCTCACCACATCTTCTTTATCCAATGTGATGGTACTGATACCATCCAGGTGACCCAGTATCTTGATGGAGTTAGAAAGTCCTGACCGGACGTTTCTTGGCAGATCAATTTGAGAAAGATCGCCGGTTACAATACATTTTGCGGAAGGTCCAAGGCGGGTTAAGAACATTTTTAACTGAGTAACTGTGGCATTCTGTGCCTCATCAAGAATGATAAAAGCGTGGTCCAGTGTACGTCCCCGCATAAATGCCAGAGGAGCAACTTCAATGACCCGGTTTGTCATAAATTGATTCAATGTTTCAATCGGAATCATATCATCGAGTGCGTCGTATAACGGGCGTAAATATGGATCAATCTTTTCCTTAAGATCACCTGGTAGAAATCCCAGGCTTTCACCAGCTTCGACAGCCGGCCGGGTTAAAATAATTTTTTTAACAAAGCGGTTTTTTAATGCTCTTACTGCCAGTGCTACCGCAGTGTAAGTCTTACCTGTGCCCGCAGGTCCGACTGCAAATACAATGTCATTTTTCTCGATAGCCTCAACCATACGTCTCTGATTACGGGTACGGGCTTTAATTGGTCTTCCATTGCGACCATGAACAATGGTCGTTTGGTCAGTAAATAATGCTTCATAGAATGGTTCATTACCCTGGAGTAATTCACTCACCGTCTGCGGAGACAATTCTTTCTGCTCCTTAAGGAGACGCACCATCATCTCAAATTTGGATTTAGCCTTCTGGGTTTGCTTTTTTTCGCCTGCCAGCTTCAACTGGTTACCCCTGGATGTAATATTGATATCGGGAAAAGCGTCTTTGAGAAGATTTAATTTAACATTGTTTTCACCATAAAGATCTATTGGATCTACCCCGTCAATGGTCAGCACAATCTCACTCAATAGG
>JBGTCB010001004.1:0-7517 GCA_041748995.1 Saprospiraceae bacterium
AACCTTCATGGTAATTCTCTAATTCCATGGTGGCCTTG
The DNA here is from genome assembly GCA_041748995.1 of Saprospiraceae bacterium. Classification (GTDB taxonomy): domain Bacteria; phylum Bacteroidota; class Bacteroidia; order Chitinophagales; family Saprospiraceae; genus JABDMH01. The sequence continues at coordinate 39 of JBGTCB010001004.1, forward strand.
TCCGTCTCTACTTCTGCCAAAATATCACCAGGTTCTACCTGATCGCCCTCTTTCTTTAACCATTCGACAATGACGCCCTCTTCCATCGTATCACTTAACCGGGGCATTCTGATTACCTGAGCCATAAGATGTTGTTTACTTTGTCTGAATATAGCCACTAAATTAATAAAGAATCATCAGAAAGAAGGTTTGTTTAGCTTTTTGAGCTCTATTCGCTGCTTCTCAATTTCAAATAATATGTGAAGTCAAGGATAGCACCAAAGATGACTGAAGGTGCAAAGAGGATTTGTTATTTTTGCAATTATGAAGATTCAATCGCGAAATCTGGAAGAGATGGTGCTCTCATTCTCAGATTTACCTGGGATAGGTCAAAAGAGTGCCCTCCGCATCGCAATCTATTTATTGACTCAACCAAAAGAAAAGATAGCACGCTTTCAAAAAGCCCTGGAATCTTTATCAAGAATCAAGCAATGTATAAAGTGTCACAACTTGTCCGATGGAGATATCTGCATTGTCTGTGATGATCCCTCCCGTAATAAAGCAGTGATTTGTGTAGTTGAAAGTATACAGGACATTATGGCCATCGAAGAGACGGGCCAGTACAGGGGCTCCTATCATGTACTCGGAGGAGTTATTTCTCCCATTGAAGGGATTGGCCCCGATGATCTGAATATCGATAGTCTTATTCAAAGGGTGCACAACGAATCTATTCAGGAGATTATAATGGCTGTAAGTCCCACTATTGACGGGGAGACGACCGTGTATTATCTATCTAAAAAACTTGAATCGGTAAATGTGACTATTAGCCAGATTGCACGGGGGGTCGCATTTGGTGGTGAACTTCAGTATACAGATGAGATTACCCTGGGCAGGTCCATCATAGCCAGATTACCATATGCCATTAACGGTAAGCATTAGCAGAGTATCACATATAGAAATGTAATGAGATTCAATCATGGTGTGTCTGTCCGCTTGTCACGGTTGAGGTTATGAAGCTGTCAATCATCATTGTCAATTACAATGTTAAATACTTTCTGCGACAGCTTTTGCTATCCATGCAGGCTAGTGCAACAGATTTTTCCTATGAAACTATAATTGTCGATAATGCATCCAGCGACGGTTCGGTATCTTTTATTGAAAAGGAATTTCCCTCCCTGATTTTAATAAAGAACAAACAGAATGTCGGATTTTCCCGCGCCAATAATATCGGAATCAGGCAAAGTCAGGGGGAATTTATTTTATTATTAAATCCTGACACGATATTACAGGAAGATACGCTGCAGAAGACAGTGGGCTACATGGATAATCATTCTCAGGTTGGAGCATTGGGATGTCGGATGATTGATGGCCAGGGACATTTTTTACCAGAGTCGAAACGAGGTTTTCCCAGCCCGAAAGTTGCTCTTTTTAAATCGTTAGGGTTATCTGCTCTTTTTCCAAAATCGGGGTATTTTAATGAATATTATCTGGGTAGTTTGCCAGAATTTGAGATTAATGAAGTGGATGTCCTGACAGGTGCCTTTATGCTTCTGCGAAAAAGTGCCTTGGATAAAAGTGGTCTGCTGGATGAGGATTTCTTTATGTATGGTGAGGACATTGATCTGTCTTACCGGATTAAGAAATTCGGATATTCTGTTATATATTTTCCGGAAACTACCATTATTCATTTTAAGGGCGAAAGCACAAAGAAACAAAGTGTAGTCTATATCAGGCGATTTTATGGAGCAATGCAGGTTTTTGCAAAAAAACACTATCATGGCAGGAAAGCTCTCTGGTTGCATTTTTTACTTCAGGTGGGCATTATATTGAGAGCTGCAATTGCCATCTTCGGTCAATTCAGTAAGCGATTTGGTCCGGCCATCGTGGATTGGGTTTTTATAGCTATGGCGCTCAAATTGTTTACATTACTGTGGGCAAAGTTTTATTATCATGACATTCATTATTACGATTCTTCAGGCATCAACTTAAATATCTTTTTATATGCCAGCCTTTGGCTAGTATCTTTATTATTATCTGGGGCGTATGATAAATTGTTTCACTGGCGGCGGATCTTAAATGGGGTATTATTGGGTTGGATTACCATTGCTTCAATCTACGGATTTCTTGGCGAATCATTCAGGCCATCCCGGTCACTGGTGCTGGGAGCCGGACCGATAGCAGGAATGATCATTTTCGGATTGAGAGTCATTTACCATCGAATCATCAAATCCAACTGGCCACTGCAATCAATTGATCTGCAGAAGTACTTGGTTATTGGAGATGTTGAACAGGCTTCAAAAATTAACCAGCTCCTGAAATCTCATCATCATGCAATTTCATATTCGGGCTATGTGAGCAACGATGTCCATGATAGCTCAGATCCATTTTATCTTGGTGGACTTGAACATCTGGATCAGATTGTCAGATTTCACAGAGTTAATGAGATTATATTTTGTTCCGGAAGTCTTGCTTCCAGTGAAATTATGCAATGGATGACACGATTAGGTGCAGGGCTACGCTATAAAATTGCACCTGAACAACCACTTGGCATCATCGGTAGTAGCTCCAGAAACACCAGTGGAGAGCACTATACATTCGATATCCGGTACAATTTGGGTGAGGCCTACCTGAGACGAAATAAGCGTCTTTTTGATATATTATCTGCTACTATTTGTCTGATTTGCACTCCGTTAATGATTTTCTTCGTTCGGGACAAAGCTGGATTCTTACAAAATATTTTTACCGTTTTGTCAGGAAGCAAAACCTGGGTGAGTTATAAGAGTACTAATGCCAATTCTTTTTTCCCGGCGCTAAAACCAGGAGTACTAAGTCCATCAATCGTCCTGTATCGGGAAGAGGAAGATCAGGCATTGCTCGATGCAGATTATTACTATGCCTTGGACTACTCTGTTTGGAAGGACTTATATTTGATGTTGAATAACATTAAAAATCTTGGAGACTAAAGACTTAAAAGATAGAGTAAAGGACCTCACCGATCATTATTACAGTGATATCGTAGGTTATCGAAGGCATATACACCAGTGGCCGGAACTCAGTTTTGAGGAAAAGGAAACAGCGGCCTATGTAGCGGCTGTTTTGCAAAATGCCGGAATTAATATTCTCAAGGGTATTGGCGGGCATGGTATCATTGCTCTCATTCAAGGTGGTTTGCCGGGTGAAAATGTGGTAGCCCTGCGCGCAGACATGGATGCATTACCTATTCAAGAAGAAAACGAAACGGAATACCGCTCGAAAAAGGCAGGAATTATGCATGCTTGCGGCCACGATGTACATACGTCTTCATTGATTGGAGCAGCGTTAATATTGCAGCATCTGAGACCCTACTTCGCCGGTACTGTCAAGTGTCTTTTTCAACCGGCTGAAGAAAAACTACCTGGCGGTGCATCGCTTATGATTAAAGATAAAGCACTTGAAAATCCTTCTCCCTCGTCGATCCTGGGTCAACACGTACATCCTCCATTACAAGTTGGGAAAATAGGAGTTAAGAGTGGAGTGTATATGGCTTCAACGGATGAGCTTTATCTCACCGTGAAAGGGAGAGGTGGTCATGGTGCCCTACCACAGGATCTCGTGGACCCTGTGATGATAAGTGCCAGTATCCTGGTTGCCATTCAACAGGTGGTTAGCCGGCATGGAGATCCGACGATTCCCAGCGTACTGTCTTTTGGCAAAATCAATTCCGTCGGAGGATCTACCAATGTGATACCATCAGAAGTGAAAATGGAGGGTACTTTTCGGACCATGGATGAACCCTGGAGGGTCCAGGCACATGCACATATGCAGCAGATTTGTCAGTCGATCGCCAAAGCTCATGGTGGTACTGCAGAGTTGGAGATAAGAAAGGGATATCCATTCTTATTGAATGACCATGATTTTACCTCGCGGTTCCGGTTAAGCGCAATCGAATACCTGGGTCGTGAGAATGTAGTCGATCTTCCAATACGAATGACGGGAGAAGATTTCGCATATTATAGTCAGATTATGCCCGCATGTTTCTACAGGCTTGGTACTGGAAATATTAGTAATGGCATTACTTCACCAATTCATACTGCCACCTTTGATGTCGATGAGGAATGTTTAAAAGTAGGCATGGGAGTCATGGCCTATGTGGCATTGTCTGAGCTCAGCCGGACTGGCCGAAAGTAACGACCGGCAGTTCTGATCCACGTCAAATTATTTGAGCAGTAAAATTTATTTTGAAGCATACCTATAAAATGAACATAGGGTCCTGATGCTGTGATCGGGCTTAACATGGTTTATCCCCGAATATGCTTGTAAGGTATATTATTACCATATTTCTTTACCCCTTCCTGTGTTGTTTGGCAGAATAATAGGGCCCTAAAATCCAATCTGGAGCTCAAAATAGGTGGGTATTGAAAAAATCAATATTATGTGTCCAGTTATATTCGCATTATTTTATTTATAAAAAATTGATTATCAATTAAATATGTATTACCACTTAATTAATTTTTGTAATTCTTTTTTAAAAACATTGAAATATTGCCCACATTTCTTTTACTTTACACATACTTATTATTTGTAATCTGTAAATAACTATAAAACAAAAAGTTCTATGGCTAGGATCTTGATAGTTGACGACGAAGCTTCCATTAGAAGGACATTGAGAGATATTCTCGAATACGAGAAATATGAGGTAGATGAAACCAAAGATGGGATGGAGTGTCTTGTCAAATTGAAAAAGGAAAGTTATGATGTAATTATTATGGATATTAAGATGCCAAAAATGGATGGTATCGAAGCTTTAGAGCGTATCCAAATGATTGCCGCAGACACGCCGGTCATCATGATTAGTGGACATGCCAATATTGATTCGGCCGTGGAAGCGGTTAAAAAAGGTGCTTTTGATTTTATCTCCAAACCACCAGATCTTAACCGGATGCTGATCACCATCCGTAATGCCATGGATAAATCTTCACTGGTTACAGAAAAAAAGGTTCTCCAACGACGAATGGCCAAATCCAAAACCCAGGAAATTATTGGTGATTCTGAACCAATCAGTAAAATTAAGGAAACGATCGAGAGAGTAGCACCTACCGAGGCTCGTGTACTGATCACGGGCAAGAACGGGACCGGTAAAGAACTTGTAGCACGCTGGATACATGAGAAAAGTACCCGGTGTGAAAATCCTATTGTAGAAGTCAACTGTGCCGCTATCCCGGCTGAATTGATAGAAAGTGAACTTTTTGGTCACGAAAAGGGAGCCTTTACTTCGGCAGTCAAACAGCGGATCGGAAAATTTGAACAGGCGAATGGAGGTACTCTGTTTCTTGATGAAATTGGCGACATGAGTTTGTCCGCACAAGCTAAGGTATTGCGCGCCTTACAAGAGAATCGCATAACAAGGGTCGGAGGTGAAAAGTCAATATCCGTAAATGTTCGGGTCATCGCTGCAACAAATAAAGATCTGAGGAAGGAGATCAGAGCTGGAAAATTTAGAGAAGATCTATACCATCGGTTAGCAGTAATCATTATCCAGGTCCCCACGCTAAACGAGCGAAGATCAGACATTCCTCTGCTGGTTGATCATTTTAATGAGATTATATGTGAAGAGTACGGTATCAGTAAAAAGAAGTTTCAGAAAGATGCTATTCAGACTCTTGAAGAAATTGACTGGAGTGGTAATATTCGTGAATTGCGGAATGTTGTGGAACGGTTGATTATCCTGAGTAGTGAGACAGTAAACAAAATGGATGTTCTTAATTATGTGGTTCCGAGTAGCAGAGGCCGCAGCACTGCCGTACCGTTCCCAAATATCTTTGATAAATTTGAAAATGCTGACGAATTAACCGAGTTCATTAATCAGGCATATTCAAAGTATAAATCAGAAGAGCAGACTTAAGTTGAGATAACTGGTCGTTTGGGATATCAGCAAACCTTTTGCTGATGGTTCTTTTTTAATTTTTTCAGAGCTATCCTGAAATCTACCATGTATATAGTCGTTCCCGCATGAAAGAATGGACCCAAATTAGAGGAGAAAATGCCTGGACCATGTTCAAGGTGGTTGCGGAATTCGTGGATGGCTTTGAGCGATTAAATGAAATTGGACCTTGTGTTAGTATTTTTGGCTCTGCCCGAACCAGAGCAGATCATCAATATTATCAGAAAGCTGTTGAGATTGCGAAAAGACTCACGGATGAGGGTTATGGAATAATCACCGGAGGTGGACCCGGCATTATGGAAGCCGGAAACAAGGGTGCTGCAGAACAGGGAGGTGTCTCTGTTGGTATCAATATTCATCTACCACATGAACAAGGGCACAATGAATTTATTGATGCCGATAAAATTCTTAGTCACCGTTATTTTTTTGTCCGAAAGGTCATGTTTGTAAAATATGCACAGGCATTTGTTGTCTTACCCGGTGGCTTTGGCACTTTAGACGAACTCTTCGAAGTATTGACTTTAATTCAAACCAGAAAAATTACCCGGGTGCCGGTTGTTTTGGTTGGAGAACAGTTTTGGTCAGGTCTCAAAGACTGGATTATTCATACGATGCTTGGAGTCGAAAAAAACATCAATCCGAACGATTTAAATCTCTTCATGATTACTGACGAACCGGTAGAAGTCGTTAAATATATCAATGATTATTACGACACCTCCGGAGAAGAATTAGAACCGAATTATCAACTTTGACACAGACCTGTCTGAGGTTCCTTTCTATTGCAATGAGCAAGGCAATTGGCTTTTGATGGCCTGTTTCTACGACTTGCTATCAATCGATTTTGCAATAGTTTCAATTGATAAAGATCCAACTGATGCCCAATCGGAAATAAAAATCCGGATGGGGATAGCGGCTTGTCTGGATGTAAACATCATTACGTAATGGTCCCAGGATATTGTGAAGGATTGCGAAGGCTCTGAAATAGCGTACTCGAAAGGATGCCCGGAAATCCAAAGCCGGATATAATGGAATTTCAAACCGGTCTTCAACGGTAAATTGACCAATTAATGGAAAGTATGTATTACCTGCATACGTTTCATTGATCCGAAGATCAAAACCGGTTTTGAAATCTAAAACAGATTTAAATAATCTGCTATTCAATTCAAAACTATGTTGAGTATACCAACCCGGAACTCTGAATACCGGATTTTTACTGGCTTTTTGCAAAACAACTTTGTTTTCATTAAGAAATGGTCCAATGCGAAATGATTTGAATATTTTAAGATAACTGAGTGTACTCAGGCCCTCCTGCTGGACTGGATATCCTGCCTGATCAAAATAAATTTTATCGTTCGCTAAAATTTGTCCACCCGTAATAAAAAAATTCAAAGTGGGCAATCGATAAGTTATCTGAAGATTATTGATGAAAATATTTTTAAAGTCATTTTGCCAAACTGCTTCCTGATTGATAAAGATACCAGATTCGATTAGCGTAGGTTGCTGCTGATTGATATCCAATTGTCCATAGATTATTCCAGCTTTGCCCAGGTCCGCCTCTAATTTTCCGCGCAAAAGAAATG
>JBGTCB010001005.1:0-1931 GCA_041748995.1 Saprospiraceae bacterium
CAGATTTTGCCGTATCGCTGCCGGTGCATCATCCAGATGATCTTGAAATAAATCACCGATAGCCACCAATTGGATGCCCGGAGCGGCTTCCGCACAGTCGATGATTCCGGCTTCCGTGCCGCGTCCTCCACAACCAATGAGGCCTACCCGGATTACCTCTGAGTGGTTCCCGAAAAAGAAGTGATCGCCGGTAAAGAAGGCAGCGGTTCCAGCGAGCGATGACTGTTGAATAAAACTCCTGCGGCTGACTTTGGGGGCTTTGTCGTGGCTATCCAGGTTCATTGCACTATATATTTATCATTAGTAATGGATCGATTCAACAAATTAGGGATTTTTGCCGAATCAAATGATAAGCAACTGGATTGGGAGTAACTAGCTGGTGGGAATTTCGTCAGATCATTTGTGGATTTGATATATTAGAATTGATGTTCATGTTTATTGTTAATGAGAGTTGTATATTTTCGGATTAGAATAAAAGGCAACAATGGAATTCTGCCCTAAATGAGCACTAAATGATCACACGTGAATCGCTGAAATCGGTGAAACCAATCCTGGGTTTGTATCACCTGTATCGGTTCGCCGCTTTTCAGGTCAATCTGACAAAGGTGCAATTTATGGATAGGTTAACTGGTAAAAGGTTAATGGATCCGCCTGTTCCTCCTGCCAGACTTCGTCACCGGGACCATGGTCATCTGGATAAGGAATCATTCCGTACAGTTGGTCATACTCTTGCCCAGAATATCCGGGACCTCTGCAAGGTGGAGAAAACTATCGACTCATACCATAAGATCCTTGATTTTGGATGTGGCTGTGGGCGGGTGCTGAGTAATTAGTCAGAAATTCCGGTCAATCGGCTTCATGGTACCGATATTGATTCGTCGGCTATCGATTGGTGTATCACAAATTTGCCGGATATCCAATGGAATGTCAATGATTTCTGGCCTCCTTTACCCTACTCCGATGAGTCGTTTGACCTGATCTTTGCGATTTCCGTCTTTACGCACCTCGATGAAAAATATCAGGATGCCTGGCTTTCGGAGTTGCACAGGATTGTGATGCCTGGTGCCACCTTAATTCTGTCGGTACATGGTGATGCTTTTATTAAAAATCTGCCACTTAAATATCAGGAGGAAATCAAACAGCGTGGTTTCAAATATATCACCGATGCTACTGGTTGGTTGAAATTGGACCGTCTCCCGGATTTTTATCAGGCAGCTTACCATACACCAGATTATATACACCGGAAATGGTCTGATTTTTTTGAAATAAGAAAATATGTGGAAGGTGGCATCAATAATCGGCAGGACGCGGTTATTCTCAGGAAGCGATAGGTGGAAAAATAGCGTCCGGATCATTTAGATGCTCAAAGTTTTGATTCTGCAGGGAAAGATACTTTGTCTATAGAAGACCAAAGCATAGGATTATCTTGCAGAGTAGTCTGCTGAGAAGGAAGTGAGCACTGTGCCACACCGCTGTACCTGCATTGTCTATCGTAGTTTTAAGCGGAGGGGGAGTGAGGTGGGATTTGTGCGGGTGGATTAAGAGTATAATTCATTAATGAGATCTTCTTTACTTTTTCCTAAATGGTCTGCAATGTCACGCAGTAAGCTGGAAAATGTTCCTACACGCAAAGGCTTATGGTCCGGAATTGTGATGTGATGCGTTTCTTCTCCTTGTTGTCGTGTTAGTCGAATGTGACTACCACTTTGACGGGTTTTTTCATATCCATATTTTTCTAGCTTCGTTAATAATCCTCTACCCGTCTCATTCCTTGGTAGCCTCATGCAGCAATGATCTCCTCCTTCACATAATGTAGTCGGATAATGCGCTGCTGATCATCATCAAAATGGCATCGGACTGCATCTTTGACTTCTTCGCGTAGCATCTCCCAGGTATCAGCTTCGGTGAAGATGGATGATCCAAGAGCTTGT
>JBGTCB010001006.1:0-12328 GCA_041748995.1 Saprospiraceae bacterium
GGTAAATAGAGGTGCCCTTTCAATAATGATCGTACTCTTCGGCTGGATCTTTTAACTTTTGCTGCTCTGATGATAAGTCTAAAATGATTTATTGTCATCCGCAATTTGAAACCAAAAATTAGCAATGAATTTTCTTGAAAAATTTTACTCCGTTACAGTTATTGTTTTCTGTTTTAACACACACATTTTTACTCAAAGCAATATCTGGGTGAAACAAATAACCGCCACCGATTTGCAATTAGTTCAGATCGCTGAAGACGGCCAGGCTAATTTATTCGTCGCCGGGATGTTTAAAGACTCACTACAATTGGATAGTCAGACATTAGTGGTGGGGGCAGGTACATGGCAGGTTTTTATCGCCAAATATGATAACATGCAGCAATTGACAGATTACACTATGATATATACAGATTATGAATATATGCGCCATCTGGTAAAACTAATGAAAATCGACAATCAGGGTCAGCTGTATCTGGTGGGTAATTTTTATCAGGGCTTGTATGATACACAGGGAGATACCCTTTTGTATACCCTGGTTTCACTGGATGAGTATGTCATAAAATTTGATAATAATCTGCAGCGTCAGTGGATCCATCGATTTGGTGGTTTTAATAATACGGATTTCATCAGCAGCATATCACTGACTAATACGGGTGAAATGATTCTAGCCGGTACCATGAGCCAGACATTCGATTATGACCTTTCCGATGGTGTCGTTGAAATTAAAGGAAATAGAGTGGGGAGTCCTTTTATTGTAAAATATGATTCAGGTCTGGGACTTCAGTGGGTAAGTGTCTTACCGAGTGCCGGATATGATTGGGTAATTGATGCCGTACCGGCTGCTGATGGTGGTCTCTATTCCGTGACTCGGGTTTCAGATACCTTGTTGGTTCCTGTGGAAACTGACACCCTTTTAGTAGAGACCCTGGGTGATGTCGATTTAATGGTTAATAAATGGAGTAGTTCCGGTGAGATCGAGTGGACTAAATTAATTCAAGGTACAGGTGCTGAAACCTTGTATAATTTGGAGATAGATCCTGCAGGATTTATTTACTTGTTTGCACAGTTCAGTAGCCCGGTTTTAAAAATTGATACCGTAGAAATAAACCAGGCTTCCGGTAGAGACCTGATCGTAGTTAAATTTAGTCCGGACGGCGCAATTGAATGGATAAATCAAATAAATGCAAATAGTATTGATGCTCAACGAAAGCTACTTATGCTACAGGACGGATTTATGCTTACGGGTAGATATTCGGCTGATTTATCTTTAAGAAGCCGGGATGAAGATCTGGAAATCAACATTAGTACGGGAGAGGATTTCGTCGCCACTTATCATTTTGATGGTACCCTTTTGTCAGCAACGAGCCTGTCGGGAAGTAATATGCCCCAAAAAACAGATATACAGATAAATCAATCTTCCCAGATCCTTGCAGCATCTTCGATCACATCCAATGCTTCATTTAATCCCCTTCCTACCGGAACGGTTACACCGGTGGCTGGGAGCAATTATGTGGTGGCCAAATTCTGCTTTCCCATATTTGATGATCTATTGACTGATCCCATCTGCATTGAAGGACAGGCGACTTTCACGGCTGATGACCTGGCTTCGTCAACAACCTATTATTTAACTGAGACCGATGAATTCATTCAGGATCAGGATACATTCACGGTACCTCCCGGAGTGTCCTCGGTGGTAGTGATTCCTTATGATGAAAATCAATGCCCACTGTACCTATCTATTGATGGATTGGATCAGGTTTGTGACGTAACTCCCATAGCTGATTTCGATCTGGGTCAGCATTGTACTTTTTTTCCTAATCCTTTTGCAAATAATGTTGAGGTATCCTGGAGTAATTCAGTGACCTTGCAAACAATTCGTTGCTTCGATCATCTGGGTAGGGTAGTCTTCAAAACCAATCTTGATTCTGCACCAGTTGTTAATTTTACCTTGGATTTGGGTTTCTTACCAGAAGGGTTTTATCATTTACATATTGAGACCGATGCAGGAAGGTTTGTGAAAACCCTGATTAAACCCTAAGTCTAAATTTTTCATTGGTTCTTCATTAATCCCATTTTGTATGTATTATATTTTTAGATATATTACACAGAGGCTCTTCGTCAGCTAATTACCTTAAGGGTACTTGATACTTTCCTTGCTTTTTCAATGGCATTTTCTATATTCAGATCGAGCACAGTAGCATGACCCATTTTACGGAAAGGCTTGGTTTCTTTTTTGCCATAAATATGCACATGGACGTTGGATAATGCAAGACACTCTTCCAGTCCCTGATAAAAGACTTCGCCATCATATCCTTCCTCTCCCAAAAGATTAATCATGACGGCCGGTGATTTTAAAGAAGGATCTCCCAAAGGTAAACCGAGAATCGCACGCAGGTGCTGCTCATATTGTGAAGTTACATTGGCTTCAATAGTATGGTGACCGCTGTTGTGAGGCCGGGGAGCTGCTTCATTAACCAATAATTCATCTTGACCGGTAATAAAAAATTCGATAGCCAAAAGGCCCACCATCTCAAAATCCCGGATCATTTTTTTTGCCAACTCATGTGCCTGTAATTCAAGGTCAGCAGAAATGCGGGCTGGGGAAATCAATTGTTCAACGAGATTGGCGGTAGGGTGGAAGGCCATTTCAACTGAAGGATATACGCTGATCTCACCCGTTGTATTTCTTGCCACTAATACAGCTATTTCCTTTTTTATGTCGATCAGTTCCTCGATAACCGAGGGTTTGTCAAAAAGTTTTTCAAGATCTTTTTCGATTCGGACGACCTGAACACCTCTTCCGTCATATCCTTCTGTTCTGGCTTTCTGCACAAAAGGGATTTCAATTTTGCCAGATGAAATATGATCCCGGATTTCCCGGGCATTTTCACAGAGTAGAAAAGAACTGGTTGGAATATGCTGCTCTATATAAAATTGCTTTTGCCGGCCTTTATCCTTAATGATATCGATCACACCTGGCTGAGGATAGATTTCTTTTCCTTCCTTTTCCAATTGGATCAATGCATCTGTGTTGACATTTTCAATTTCAATAGTCAGGATATCCATCAATTTTCCCAGTTGATAGACCATATCGTAATTGGTAAAATCACCCTGGATAAACTGATTGGTGACTTTAGCTGCCGGATAGTCAAAATCTTTATCCATCACCCAAAGGTTGAGGTCCCACCTACTGCCGGCTTGAACCAGCATTTTACCTAGTTGTCCGCCTCCGAGGATGCCAATTCTAGTGTTACAAATCATGTTTTGTTTGAAATTTAAACAAAAAGATACGGACCAAAAATAGAAGAAATCGATCGACAAATATCAGAATCTATCGTAGACTGGAATCAATTGTGGGCAATGTAACCCTCTTGAGAGGAGTTGGAAGTGATAAGTCGGTATGACAAAGTTTGGTTTCGAAGCTCTCTTATAGATCGGTCAATAGTTGTTTGAATTGAATGAAGTCAGATCCTGCCAGGAGTTTCTGCATTTTCACGCAGAGGCTGTCCCACTACTTTTGATTTTAACTTACTGGTAGCGTAAGCTTATTTTTATTGATCTATCCGGGAAATGAAGGGAATGTTTCAAGTATTCCCGTTGATGTCATCAATCTGTGACAGAAATATAATAAACTTTTGCTCCTTCGGGATTAACCGATAATCTTATGGTATGGTGGTACTGGTTTCTAAACGAATAAACCGGTAGATTTCTAATCATGACAACCTTATATCCGTCCACTGGTGCAGTATACTGCTCAATAATATCAGGAACATCCATACCTGCATTATTCAGATTCACCTGCATCTGACGTTTGAAATCATCTAACAGATGATTAAAATCAGGATCAGATATCTCATTAAAGGGAACAGCTTTTCTTAAAACTGACCTGGAGAAGATCGCAGTAGGAAGCATAACCAGGGTACCAATCTTTAAAGCAAAATTCCGTCTGTTCATTTCAATATTATCTTTGCGAAAGATACGCATTCCGTATGATTTCGATCGGAAATCTTGACTTGTTGATGCGGGTTTATTTGCAGTGCCCAAAATCCTACACTGGAATTTCCTGTGAACATAGTTGATTGCCTGGATTTTCGGGAGACAAAATGGGAGTGAACCAATCTATCAGGCTATGACGATCTCATACTGCATCAACCCGTCCGGTCCCAGGCCCAAAGGAACCATAAATAGCGGGAGTGGACCCAAGTCTGGGTGCATCAGTGTATAAATGCCCTGATTGTAATATTCTCTGGTTTGAAGAGTAGTAAATACCAGGGAAAATCCCTGACGTTGACTTTCCTGTCTGGCAATGTGTAGCCGGACTTCTTTAAGGCGTACAGCTAACGGCTCTATCGAGGAGCTGAAAACGATTTTCCACTCCATTTCCTGATTAACTGTAAAATGCTCCGGACGGAGTTGTCCTATAAGCTCATACACATCCATGCACTGTGATTTCTGGTGTCCATTTCATTAAAACATAGACTTCATCATAGGTCTCTGCATGCACAAATCCCAACCGAAGATAAAGGTTTTTGGCAGGATTAAACTGCTCAACATGAATGCTCAGAGTTTTCATTTTCTGCTGGCAATAATTCTGGAGGTCTGACAAGATGCCCGAACCAAGGCTAAGATTCCGGAATTCTGGCAATAATGCAATGTCAATAATCCGAACATCATGCTCACCTTCAGCCAGATAAAGTCTTCCGGCCACCTGTCCTTCTACCTGGATCAGGTTGTAACTTCCTGCTGGATATACTTTTTGATAGTAATCGTGCTGAGCATTAAACTGATGGAGAATAAAAGCATCCTTTTGCTGGGCACTCCAGTCGGTTTTGCTTAGTTCCGCCTGACGGGTACTTCCGTATACTCTGCATAGAATATCCAGGTGGGCCCGATCGAATACGGGAATAGGTACGATATCAAATGCCGGACTTGACCAGACTATGTGAAGTCCAGCCATCCTGTCAGTTTCTTGGAGGAAACACTCCTTGTAGCGCGATACAAAAATAAAAAGTAAGATAAGGCTGCAAGTTGTTATGTGGTGCATCTCCACCCGTAGGCAAAACGGCATTAAATGACATGGCTACCATAGGAGTTGGTGTTGGTTTATATACATTAACCCGTCCCATAACAGCGCCTCCCGGATTGGATTGAAGTCCACTATCATTTACTCCACTGATCTGGTGCGAATGGGCCGGTATTTCGCTCTGTAGTAGAGTCACTGTTTCCGATCCTCCGGTCTCCCCTAAATCATGAAGGGACAAACCGGGTCCCTGACCAGGATGCATAGGAGAGCGACCCTGGAGATCCGGGAGGGCAAAATTGGATTTACCATTTCCTCCATAGGTTGTCCCCAAAAGAGAGAACAGGGCGGTATTCTGGGATAGAGGCATCAATTGACCATCGCACCATGCCCAACCTTTAGGTGCAAAGTTAAAAGGAAATATTCTGATTTCGGCCACAAAGGGGTCTGCCATGATATATTGAAGTTAAGTGGGTGAAGGAAAAATGCCAAACAAAGAAATAATGAAATCGATGCAAAGATAGGGAGCGAAATTGGTATGTGGTTGCGACCCTCCGGTGGGGGATATTACAGTTGAACTGAGTGCTGCCAAACCACCCGATATGTCTGTTGTGTAACCATCGACTGAGGCATTCCGGGCCAGTACACTTCCCGCCGGAGTGGTACCTCCTCCTGCGCTATCATTGGCCCCGAAGCCGTGACTATGGGCTGGAATCTGATTGACTGTCAGGGTGATTTCTTCAGCGCCTCCGGTCTCGGCCAGGGTAAAAGTACTGAGAGAAGGTCCAGTGCCGAAATGGATTGGAAGGCGGCCCCGCAAATCAGGAAGAGCAAAAGTACTCTGCCCATCACCTCCAAAGCTGGTGCCGATCAACTGAAACAAGGTCTCGTTTTCACTAATGGGCAAAAGCTGACCTTCACAAAACATCCAGCCGGCAGGTGCAAAATTGCCGGCAAACATACGTATCTCACCTACATAAGGTTGTGCCATAGTTTTTCAGGTTTAATTAGGACTCGGGAAGATGCCCTGGAGTGCAATGCTAAAATTCAAGGTTAAAAAAGGTTGCATATTCAAATGGGCCTGACTGCCACCGATATTAGATAAGGTGGCAGGATGCATGCTGGTATTGACGGATCCGGCATAGAACTCAGAGGGTGCTGTATCGGCCAGAACGTTGCCAAGTGGAGCCAGGCTGTCCTGAGTTGCATTTGTTGCATTAGCCACATGGGTATGAGTAGGTAGTTCTGCAATGGAAAGGGTATGAGCCTGTTCGCCTCCCCGTTCACCCAGGGTATGACCACTGCCCACATGAATGGGAGCTCTTCCCCGAAGATCGGGTAAGGCAAAATTAAGCCTGCCATCACCCCCAAAAGTAGTACCTAACAGTGAAAATAAAGCCTGATTCTGATTGATAGGTAACAATTGCCCATTACATAAAGCCCAGCCTTTGGGAGCAAAGTTAAAAGAAAGGATTCGGATTTCCGAAAGGAAAGGTTCAGCCATGGGTCTACTTGTTTAGCAATATGATTTCAAATATAAAGAGTCTTGTGATACGGTAGATACAAATAGTCGAATTTTTTTTAACATGGTTTTACATACTACTATTTTTGTATCTGTTCCATCATTTTTATCTATAAATAAAAAAGATTGACTGACACATAAGCTAAATGGGAAAACTGGACTATCTTTGAGGCAAGTACATCTGGACAGAACTGGAATTTCCTGACTTATTGATAACTGAATCTCCGATCCTTTGAAAGCAACGCTGATCTTCATCTTACTGTCATTCATTACCGGTTGGAGAACTTCTGACGAAAAAAGTGTCATTTCTCCCCCGGGTTCAAAACTCCCTGAGATTGATTCGTCCTATCTCCTTTCAGCCCAACCTGTTGACCCTGAAATAAAGCTGAATCCCGACAATGTGATGAGTGAATACAATCTGTCAAATCCGGAATCAGATATGCAGCTCCTCATGGTACCATCTATTGGTGCAACGAAATCGTATAATCTATTTGGGACAGACAATAGTCCGGTTGGTCCCAGTCCCGGAGATACGTTGGAATATACCGTAACAATCAGCAATAGTCCGGGTGCGATGGATGCACCCGGAGTGAAATTCTCAGACATGATTGACCCGAATACGACATTAGTAGCTGGGTCACTAAACACCTCACCGATAGCGGTTGATGATTCTTACTCTACTGTAGGCAATGTATCGATCTCTGTTCCTATGGCTTCGGGATTGCTGGTAAATGATATTGAACTGGACGGTGACATGATTACCGTGACTCTGTCAATGTCACGGGTACCCAGGGTAATGTGACTTTTACCAGTAATGGCAGTTTTACCTTCAATCCGGCTCCTGGCTTTGAAGGGACCACTACCTTTGTCTACTACATCTCCGATGGTTATTTTGTACGCTCAGGAACAGTCTCTATCACCGTTACCGGCATGATCTGGTTTATTCAAACGGGTGCTGCGGCTGGTGGTGATGGTCGGTTGGGCACTCCGTTCAATAGTATATCCAGTTTTAATTCTGATGCTGTTGATGAGGCGAATGACAATATTTTTATTTACAGTGGAGCTTACTCGGGTAGTATTATACTTTTAAATGGGCAAAATATTATTGGTCAGGGAGCAGTGGGTACCCTGGCTGGTCTTGCCGGTGTGACCTTTTCCTCCTTTTCACCGATTTCTCCTGCGGTGCTTCCAGCTGTCGGGGGTACCAGTCCAACGATTTCAAATGCGGTTACCACATTAACGACCGCAATGAACAACGATGTCCTTGGCATTACTATCAACAACACCGGTGGTACTGCTTTGACTGGTAATAACCTGGGTACCCTGAGGATACGGGAAGTCACATTAACGAATACCGCCGGCATTGCACTTCATTTATCTAATGGAGCACTTGATGTCATTCTAAAAACGGTGTCTGCCTCCAATGCAACCTACGGCATCCGGTTACAGACAACGACCGGTTCTTTAGAAGTAACCGGTACCGGTACCACCGATGGCTCTGGCGGAGTTTTCAATAACATTTCCACCCGAGGGATCGAACTAATCAATGCAACCAATATTACTTTGCGAAACCTTACTCTGACGGGTGCCAACACTTTGGATTCAGGTTTTGATGGAGTTTGTGATGAGGATGATAATATCTCCTGCAATGCGGCTATTTATCTAAGAGACATCAACGTTATTGCTCTGTACAATGTGGATATTTCTACCACCGAAGAGCATGGTATTAATGGCAACAATGTGACCAATTTTACGATCACAAACTGTACCTCAACCAGCAATGGCAACCATAATGAAGAGAATGCTTTAAAACTGCGGAATCTACTGGGTACCTGCAGTATTACCGGATCGACCTTTTCACTTTCTGCATTCCGGATAGCCCACATCATCAACAATACCGGTACCCTTAATCTAACAGTCAATAATTGTGTATTTAATAATACAATCAACTCCCCGGTTGGAGCTGATTGTTTCGAGATGCGAACCCAGGGTACTGCAACGGCTACAGTAAACCTTATGAACAGTTCTTTTCAAAGGGCAAGATCCAAAGGCATTCAGGCCTTTGCCGAAGGTAGTTCAACCTTTAGTTTAAATATCACGAATTGTAGAATTGAGAGGTTTACCGGTCTGATGGCTGGTATCGAAGTTGGCTCCACAGGAACTGCGACGATGAATTATAATATTATTGGTAATCCGGTTATTGAAGCTTCAGGGGAGGTTAGTGTACTGGCATCAACCCTTAATACATCGATACTGAATGGCCGGGTCAATAATAACACATCCATTTCTGCGCAGCCAGCTGCAGCATCCGCTTTTTCCAATTTCAGAGTGTTGCATGAGGGCAATAGTACTTCCAAAATTGAAATAAAAGACAACCCGGCAATTACTTCATCCCACCTCGAGATACCCGTAATTGCTTTGGCCCGGATTGGGACCATAGCTAATCGCCTGGATTTAATATTGGATGGTAATGTGGTCACCGACAATACAGCAGGACTAGAGGGAATCGAGTTGCGTGTAGGTACTTCAACTTCCGGTACTGGTGTGAATACGATTTGTGCCTATGTGTTAAATAATTCGGTTACTGTGCCTAATTTGCAACGAGCTTTTCGCGCAAGGGTTCTCGATCCAACAAGCTTTATGAATTTACAGGGTCCGGGACCAGTAGCTACTAATTGGACTAGCAATATGAATACAAATAGTGATAGTTCTACCATTGTAAGTTTCTCACAAAACCCTGCATCACTGACTTTTGGTAGTATCTGCGTTCCACCCATGCATCTATTGCCACCGTCTCCTCCTCCGGCAGAAACAGACATTGCTCAACAGCAGAATATTCAGGTGATCGACACCATTGTCGTACTACCGGATTCTGTCCATCAACAAAAATCTTCCACTACGGAGACTGCGGAACAGGTTCCATTATTATCCATGGCTGGTGAAACCGTCGAGGTAGGTGGAATTTCCGGGTTTCCATTGCCACAGAATAAAGATATCACTATTGTATTCCAGGTGGAAATCAATGACCCATTCCCGGACGGTGTATGTGAGGTATCAAATCAAGGTACAGTATCGGGCACCAATTTCAGCAATGTTCTAACCGATGACCCAGGTGTAATGGGACTCAGCGATCCAACGATCACGCCAGTCTCGATAGCACCGGTTATCACTATTTGTCAGACCGCTATCAACACTGCTACTGATCCCGATCTTTGTACATCCAGTGTAATGTTTAGTTCTACCGCAACCGGATGTCCTGCACCCACTCTGACCTATCAGATTGGGGCAACCACAATCACATCGCCACACAAATTTGAGCTTGGGTCTTCAATGGTCATGGTTATCGCTTCCAACGGAATTGCTCCGAATGACACCTGTTACTTTGAGGTGACAGTGACCGATGACCAGGCTCCTGTTCTGACCTGTGCGGTGGGCACGCAAATGCGAAGTACCGATGCTGATCAATGCACTTATACAGTGGTTGGTAATGAATTCGATCCAATGATCAGCGAAAATTGTCCAGGATATACCCTAACCAACGATTTTAACAACATGGCAACTTTGGCAGGAGCCATTTTGCCTGAGGGTATGCATTCGATCGGATGGAAAATTACCGATGGTGCCGGTTTGGAAGATATGTGTACTGTGGTTATTGCGGTAACCGATGGTGAAGATCCGGAAATTACCTGTCCTCCCAATACCAGCACAGCATGCGATATAGAGGATTTACCTCCCTACGCCAATCTCATGGAATTTATAAATGCAGGGGGAACAGTTTCTGACAACTGTGGGATCAATAATGCCAGCTTTAAGTACCTGGGTCAAACAGATGGTCCGGCAATGTATATACGCACCTATGAAATTGCAGACACAAATGGTCGTACTGCGACCTGCATGCAGACGGTGACTGTCGATGATATGATCCCTCCTATGATCACCACCGGCACTATTGCATCCTGTTATCCCACAATTGCATTGGCGGAGGCAGCAGCATTGGCGGCTACTACCGCTACTGATAATTGCCCTGGCATTCTTGACTACTCGGCGTCAACAATGGGAGACTGCGATGCGACAATAACCGTAACGGTGACAGATGCGGCAAATAATAGCGCAATGACAACCTATAATACCCGCATTGACAATACACCTCCCATGGTGATGATGGGAGTGATTGATGCTTCCTATTCTACAATAGCTGCGGCGGAAGCAGCCGCCCTCGCAGCAACCACTGCGACAGACAATTGTCCTGGAATTTTAATGGAATCCGTATCATCGGTCGGTGAGTGTTCGCTGGTTATTACTGTAACCATAACTGATGAGTGTGGTAACAGTGCTATGGCTATCTATAATACAACGGTTGATATAGCAGGTGCGATTGAAGGTGCATCGACCATCTGTGAGGGAGAGACTCCCGGTGAAATTATTGAGACGATGATGTCCACTGGTACCGGAATGTTGACTTACCAGTGGCAGAGCAGTGCAGACGGATGTAATGGTATTTTCTCGGATATCATCGATGCTGATGAAACATCTTACCAGGCACCTTCGCTTTCGGAAACTACGTCATATCGCAGAATTGTCACCTCCACTATTGGCATGATGTCATGTAATGATACAAGCAATTGCGTGACCATTACCGTAAATACAGTCGATGCAGGTACTATTGGTCCAGACCAGATCATTTGCAATGGTGATATTCCTGCTACATTGAGCGCAATCAATCCAGCTGATGGAGCTGGAATTTTAACATACCAATGGCAGGAAAGTACCACCGGTGTTGTAGGTAGTTTCAGCAATATTATGGGTGCGGACAATCCGGATTTCAGTCCTCCTGCATTGATGGATACCATGTATTATCGTCGATATGTTACTTCACAACTGAATATGGTTTCTTGTAGCGACACAAGCAATACGGTGGTGGTGATCATCAACAACATCACCGCTGGTACCATTCTTGATGATCAGGTTGTCTGTGATGGTGGTGATCCGGAAGTCATTGTGCAAGCAAGTCCGGCAACGGCATCTGGTACCTTAAGCCACCAGTGGCAGAGTAGTACCAATGGTTGCCAGGGTGACTTTGCTAATATCATGGATGCTACCGGTGAAGATTATAACCCGCCGGCACTGACTTTAACAACATACTTCAGACGAATTGATATTTCCACGATCGGCATTCAAATGTGTAGCGACACTACTAACTGCATCATCGTAATAGTCAATCAGATAGATGCAGGAGAAATAGGCATTGCTCAAACCATCTGTTCGGGTACGGCACCAATGTTATTAACTTCCGTGGCAGATGCCACGGGAACCAGTGCACCCACCTATCAATGGCAGGAAAGCACCACCAGCTGTCTGGACGGCTACTCTGATATCGCCTTGGCAACCGGCGCCACCTATCAGCCTCCGGTGTTGGCACAATCCACTTATTACCGGAGAATTGCCACCTCAACCGTAGGATTGTTGGAATGCCGGGATACTTCCAATTGTATTGAAATCACCGTGAGATCGATCACCATCGAATCAGTAGTTCAGGAATGTGAGGATCCCTCGTTGTATAATCTCAGGATTTGTATCAGTTATGCCAATCCGGGCCCTTCCGGTATGTTTAATGTAAAAGTTGGTATGTCGAATTTTGGTCCCTATGACTATACAGATCTGGACATGAATGGTTGTCTGGTGATCATGGATGCCGGTTTTGATCCCACCAATGAAGAGACCTTTGATGTCACTGTGCAGGATGTGGACATGTTGCAAAGCATGTCATGTTCCAGCACCTTTAATTT
>JBGTCB010001007.1:0-6423 GCA_041748995.1 Saprospiraceae bacterium
ACGGATTTCAATTGCTGGTGGTTGATAAGGTGAACAAGTAAGGACGGTAAGAAACCTTCTTAAATACTTTTGGTTCTTCCACCATCTACCGCCAGGCTTACTCCTGTCACGTACGATGCAGCTGGTGAAGCCAGGAAGGCAGCTACCGCAGCGATCTCTTCCGGATTGGCGAAACGTCCCATAGGTACCACTTCAAATAATTCGTTTTCCATTTCCGCTATCGTTATTTTGCGTTGCCCGGCCCAGTTCTGAACTAATGACTCCAACCTTTGGGTGCGGGTAAACCCCGGCAGTATGTTATTGACTGTTACACCAAAAGGTGCCAGCTCCAATGAAACTGTTTTTGCCCAGCTTGCCATAGCCCCCCGAACGGTGTTGCTTACACCTAATCCTGCAATCGGTTCTTTCACTGAAGTGGAAATAATGTTAATGATCCTGCCAAAATTTTCCTGCTTCATACCGGGACTCAAGAGCGTTACCAGTTGATGACTGGCCAATAAATGAGCTTGCATAGCTTGGGTAAATTCCTCAGGTTTGGCTAATAAAATTGGGCCTCCGGGAGGTCCCCCACTATTATTCACCAAAATGTGAATTGTCCTGGTCATGGACAGGGTTCGAACTTTCTTGACCAACTCTTCGGGGTTCTGCATGTCGATAACCAGAAAACCATGGTTCTGCGACACACTGTTCGGCAGGTGTGTGACGATTTCAGCTAACAAATCTGAACTGCGTGCTGCCACGATCACATTAGCTCCCAGGGCTGCCAGCTCTATCGCCACTGCTTTACCGATACCCTTGCTACCTCCACAGACCAATGCGTTTTTCCCAGCGAGATTAAGGTTCATCATTTCTAAAAAATTCTAACCTTTTTGTTTTTCAAATTGTCGCATGACTTCGATGAGAGCCTGAACGCTGCTTAGCGGCATGGCATTGTAGATCGAAGCGCGGAATCCTCCCACCGATCGATGTCCCTTGACACCATCACAGCCGTTGTCATCACAAAATTTGATGAATTCCTTGTCCAAAGAAGTATCGGACAGGAGGAATGTAGCATTCATCAATGACCGGTCCTGAGCCTCCACGACTCCCGTAAACAAGGAATTACGATCAATCTCATTATACAGGGCCGTGGCTTTTTCCTTGTTTTTCTGCTCGATAGCAGGAAGGCCTCCATTCTCTTTTAACCATTCCAGCGTAAGCATACTGCCATAAATAGGAAACACAGGAGGCGTGTTATACATACTGTCTCCCTCAATGTGCACCCGGTAATCCAGCATGGATGGAAGATCCCGGTCTACCTTACCCAACATATCATCACGAATGATAACCAAGGTGACTCCTGCTGGTCCCATATTCTTTTGTGCACCGGCATAGATGATTCCAAAACGGCTGACATCCAGTGGTTTACTGAGTATATCTGATGACATATCACATACGATCGGTATGTCACAGTCAGGAAATGAGTGAAACTGGGTACCGTAGATAGTATTATTGCTGGTGAGATGGAGATACGCTGCGTCCGATGGAATGTCATACTCCTTTGGAATGTATTTATATCCAGATTCCTTACTGGACGCCACAATTTCTACCTGTCCATACCGCCTGGCTTCCTTTATTGCCTTACTCGACCAGGAGCCAGTATCCACATAGGCTGCTTTACCGTTTTGCGGTAAGCAGTTCAGGGCGGTCATAAAAAACTGACTGCTTGCTCCTCCCGAGAGAAATAAAATATGATATGAATCGGGTATCTGGAGTAGATCTCTCACCAACTGCTTCGTGTGTTCATGGATTGCAATAAAATCCTTGCTGCGGTGAGAAATCTCCAGAACCGATAATCCCGATCCATTGAGATTCAGGACACCCTGTGCTGCTTTTTCAAAAACGCTTTGAGGCAATATCGAAGGTCCGGCACTAAAATTGTGGATTTTCATCAAATTAAATTAATAGATATATGTAAAGATGAGGGGGCAAAATTAGAAAACCTCTATCAACATACCAGTGAAATTGTATTCTTTTTATTCTGATGGTCAAATTATTTAAAAGCAAAGAAAGCGGTCCTCCTAAACACCTGTAATTCAGTAAAAAAAGGACATTAAAAGGGTGAAATACTATCTTTGCAGCCGTTAAAAAAAGACAACTGATCAACTATATGATTATCGGAGTTCCAAAGGAAATTAAGGATAATGAAAACCGGGTTGCTCTAACTCCTGCCGGTGTAAATGAACTGGTTAAAAGAGGTCATACTCTACATGTGCAGAGTTCCGCAGGAGAGGGCAGTGGTTTTTCAGATATAGAATATTCACTCGCTGGAGCCGTAATTTTACCGGATATCACTTCCACTTACGCCCAGTCAACGATGATTCTTAAAGTAAAGGAACCCATTGAAGAGGAGTACGACCTAATCCGGGAAGACCACTTGGTCTTTACCTATTTTCATTTTGCTTCTTATGAGCCTCTGACTCATGCCATGATCCGATCGAGGGCTGTTTGCCTGGCATATGAGACAGTGGAGCTACCTGACCGCTCTTTGCCATTGTTGGTGCCAATGTCAGAGGTAGCAGGCAGAATGGCAGTTCAGGAAGGTGCCAAATATCTGGAACGTCCGATGGGAGGCCGTGGCGTACTTTTAGGTGGAGTCCCCGGTGTACGGCCAGGTAAAGTACTGATCCTGGGAGGAGGAATAGTTGGCACACAAGCCGCCAAAATTGCAGCCGGTCTCGGTGCAATGGTGACGATTCTGGATGTCAACCTCCAACGGTTGCGGTATCTGTCCGATGTGATGCCTGCCAATGTCTACACTCAATACAGCAATGAATACAATATCCGCCAACTTATCAAGGATCATGATGTCATTATTGGGGCCGTCCTTATACCAGGTGCGAAAGCTCCTAAACTAATCACCCGCGATATGCTTGCTGAGATGAAACCGGGTACGGTACTGGTAGATGTGGCTGTAGATCAGGGAGGCTGCATCGAAACATGCAGACCGACCACCCATGCCAATCCAACTTTTGTCATTGACAATGTCGTGCATTATTGTGTGGCAAATATGCCGGGAGCTGTGCCAATCACTTCGACAATTGCCCTGACTAATGCCACCTTACCATATGCTATCCTGTTGGCTGATCAGGGCTGGAAAGCCGCCTGTATACAACGACCTGACCTGCGTAAAGGTCTCAATGTGGTTAAAGGTCAAGTCGTTTATGAAGGTGTGGCAGCGGCTTTTGACCTTGAATACGTTAAGGTAGAGTCTGTTTTAGGTTATTAATGTGACGATCCGCTTAGTCTCCTGAAATGGATTTTTATCTTTGTTTGCTTCTCTTCTCAGAGGTTAAGCATCTACTATACAAAGCTCTCTTTCATGATCAGACGTAAGGTGATTCAGTTTTTCGTATGCATCCTATGTATTATTGAGATTGCGTCGCCAGTTGACAGTAAAGCCCAACAGATATCTGATAGTTCGGTAGTATCCCAGCATCTAAGCTTACAGGAAGCACTCCATCAGTTGGAGACTCAATATAAAATCAGGATTTTTTATCTGGAGGATGATCTTCCCGATCTAAAGATCGACCGGATTTTGGGAAACACATACCCGGAAAGTGATTTGCAAAAAGTCATCGAACAAACCAATCTGGGATTTCTAAAATACCGGGATCGAAGTTACATCCTGATGCCTGTACAACAGCTGAACCAGGTATTTTCTGCCAGCTACTACCAGGCACTTCAGGACTCCCGGAAACTGGCATCAACTGTAGCAACCGATCAGGAAGACCTGGTAGCGGGAGATAGTCGAAGTCTTAGTCCCAGTGGACAAGCCCGGGTTTCCGGAACAGTTTTACAAGAGGAAGACAGTGAACCCATTATCGGTGCTACCGTTGCCTTTACAAACCTGGAAACTGGTACGATTACGGATGAAGATGGTGCGTTTTCTCTTGAAGTCCCGGTGGGTACACATGATATTCTTGTTAAATATGTAGGATTTGATGATTTGTTTACCAAAATCCATGTCTATGGGGATGGGGTGGTTTCTCTAAATCTCCGGGATGAGGCCATCGATCTGGAAGCAGTAACTGTACGAGCCCAAGCTGCCGATGCGGGTGTCGAACGAGTACAAATTGGTGTCACTACAGTCGATATTAAGAATATCCGAAAGGTGCCGGCATTTCTGGGTGAAGCCGATCTGGTTAAAACCCTGTTGCTAAACCCAGGCGTGAGTTCTCTCGGAGAAGGATCAACCGGTTTTAACGTCCGGGGTGGAAATGTTGATCAGAATTTAGTGCAGCAGGATGAAGGTTTTTTCTTCAATTCGTCGCATGCTTTGGGATTCTTCAGCACCTTCAATGCCGACTTGCTTAGTAGTGTTGAACTCTTTAAAGGAAATATGCCGGCTCAATATGGAGGCCGGTTAGCAAGCGCATTGGATGTAGAAACCAGGAACGGAGATTTTGAATCCTTTAAACTAAAAGGTGGTATCGGTCCGGTGACCAGCCGAATGAGCCTCGAAGGTCCATTGGTACGCGATAAAATATCCTTCATAGCCGGGGTTCGGTCATCATATTCAGACTGGATTCTCCAGCAAGTCAAGATCCTGGAAGTGCAAAAAAGTTCGGCTTTTTTCTATGATGCCAATTTACGACTGGCAATCAGACCTACTGCAAAAAGTACCATCGTCATATCTGCATATTCCTCGGAAGATGAATTCAGTTATAACGAGGAATTTGGGTTCGATTACGGCACCTTAATGGGCCAGGTGATCTACCGGCAAATATTTAATGACCGTTCATTCAATAAATTGTCTTTTGTAGCCAGCCGTTATGAGAGTTCACAAACTGATTTTGAGGGAATCAATGCCGCTGTGGTAAGTAATAATGTCAATTACTTTAAAATCAACGAACTTTTTACGCATACTCCGAATACTACACTCAAATTTGAAACCGGAGTAACCTCAACACTGTACATGGTAGAGCCAGGTACTCAGATCCCTTTTGGTGAAGATTCGGACATCAATCCCAGTGAGACCGAAAATGAGCAAGGTCTCGAATCGGCTATTTTTGGAAATGTTGAGTATAAAATATCACCAGCTCTTCTTATTTCTGCTGGAATACGAGGTGTATTATATCAGTATTTGGGTGCGGGTACCGTGTATAATTATAGCGATCCCAGAAGTCCAACAGCACAAACGATTACAGGTACTACTGCCTATGACCGGGGTAAAAGCATTGCAAATTACCAGAGTCTGGAACCCAGGTTTTCGATGCGCTACCGTCTGACAGAAGAGAGTTCAGTGAAACTTGGATATAGCCGCACGGCGCAATTTATTAATCAAATATTTAACACGGATTCACCTACTCCAAGCAGTCAATGGCAATTAAGTACCAATTATCTGGACCCGTTCCGGTCACATAATTTATCTCTGGGTTATTTCCGAAATTTGGCAAATAATTTATGGGAAACTTCTTTTGAAATTTACGGAAGATATATAGACCATTTATTTGATTATCGTGATTTTGCTGTTCTGGTCGTCAATGATCATATAGAAACCGAATTACTGTCCGGTATTGGGCGAACATACGGGGCTGAATTAAGTATCAAGAAAAAAAGCGGGATACTTAATGGATGGTTAAGCTATACGTATGCTAAAAGCGAACGTAAAATTGATGGAATCAATAGCAGTAATTGGTATCCGAGCAATTTTGATAAACCTCATGATGCTTCATTGATTTTGAATTACCAACCAAATCGCCGAAATACTTTAACAATCAATTTTAGTTATAGTACAGGCAGGCCAACTACGCCGCCGATTGGCAATTATAAAATTCAGAGCGGTTTGGTTATTCCTATTTATTCGGCTAGAAACCAATACCGGATACCAGACTACCACCGCCTGGATGTTGCCTACACTTTAGGCAAAGGATATAAACGCGATAAAAAAATACAAACCAGCTGGACAATTTCTGTCTACAACCTATATGCCCGAAGGAATGCCTTTTCCGTCTTTTTTACACAGGGTACTTTTTCCCGTAGAGCACAAGCTAATCAGCTGTCGATCCTTGGCTCGGCAATTCCTTCTCTAACTTTTAATATGGAGATTTTATGATGATTCGCACTAAATTTCTTCCTTCCACTGATATAAAAACCCTCTCCCATTTTATTACAGTCTTCTCTACTACTCTACTATTATTTATTTTCTCCGGTTGTCTGGATGAGATCGACTTACCAATTGAACCTAATCTGGATAGTGCTATTGTGATCGAAGGCCATTTACAACTTGGCAATCCTTCCCGGGTCAGCATTGCGATCAACCGATTATTTGATTTTACAGCAAACAGCTTTCAACCGGTAAATGTCCGTGAAGTACTTCTCCTGGATGAACAAAATTCTTCCGTACCGCTACTGGAAAGATCTCCGGGTAATTATGAAGCA
>JBGTCB010001008.1:0-8663 GCA_041748995.1 Saprospiraceae bacterium
TGATCTGCATCCTGATGCCTATTCACTGGCTGGTGAACCCCTTTTTTCCAGCCCTCCATCCGAAAAAGTCCTTAAACAACTGAAGGAGAAGGAGGAGAAATACCGAAATAACGATCAGGATCCGGACAACATCATCTGGTATGGAAGGTTTACCGCATATGCCGGTAAGTATCAGGATGCTATTAATATATTTTCCGAAGGAATCGATAAATTTCCGGATGATGCCCGATTCTACCGGCATCGTGGACACCGTTACATCACGATCCGCAAATTTGATGAAGCGATCAAAGACCTGGAAAAAGCCAGTGGACTAATACAAGATAATCCCAATGAGATAGAACCCGATGGCATACCCAATGCCCAAAATATTCCCATCAGTAGCCTGCATGGAAATATATGGTATCATTTGGGTCTGGCTTATTATTTAAATGGGGATTTAGCTAAAGCCCTCACTTCCTATGTTAATTGTTTGCGCAGCACAAATAATGACGATAATCTGGTCTCAGCTACTCACTGGATCTACACTATTCTGTGCAGGACGAACGAGAAAGATGATTTGAGTTTGATTTTATCACAGATATCGGATCAATTGAATATCATTGAAAATCATAGCTATTTTCAGTTGTGCAGATTATATAAAGGTGATATTTCACCCGATGAGGCTATTAGGGATATACCGGAAGGAGCGGCAAAGGATGCCATCGACTACGGTATAGCCCGCTGGTACGCCTGTAAGGGTGACAATGACCGATCGCAAGAATTGCTTTATGATATTTTGAGCCGGCCAGGGTGGTCTTCCTTTGGTTATATCGCCGCCGAGGCAGATATCTTTCATCAGTAATGACCTGGCAGATAAGTAGCTATGTTTTCGCCAAACAAAAGGTAAGGTTATCCTGTTTCCTTAATTAAATGGAACTCTATGAAAAGCTATGACACAATGATAGAAGCCATCCAGGATCTGAAAGAACTGGGGTATACTTATGATTTTAATTTGATGGACAATCACATCCACTGTAAGGATATATCAACCAGTTTCGGTCCTGATGATTTTAATGTCTCAGCAGTCTTTCGATTTGAAGGAATGAGTAATCCATCGGATAATTCGATTCTATATGCAGTTGAAACAATGACCGGGATCAAGGGATTATTATTGGATAGTTACGGAGTCTATAGCGGTGAAATTTCTGAGGAATTATTGCAAAAGCTAAATATTAATTACAAACCTTTGTGATCTCAGAGCTTTAATTTTTTTTTTGTAAACGATCACAGGACCCTACATTTCGGGTTGCATGAGAAATCCCAATAAGTCAATAACTTCCTGATTATTAAGGGTCTTTAACAGACCCTCGGGCATCATCGAAACAGGTGTGATTTCACTTGATTGGATTTCAGTTTTATTTAAAATTAATTCATCCTGACCTACAATTCTCAAAATAATTTGACGATCATTTTCTCCAATTTTATTTCCTGCATAGGTGCGGCCATCCCGGGTGGTAATGACCAGCATCCGGTAATCATCCTG
Organism: Saprospiraceae bacterium; assembly: GCA_041748995.1. GTDB lineage: Bacteria > Bacteroidota > Bacteroidia > Chitinophagales > Saprospiraceae > JABDMH01. Next base: position 1,523 of record JBGTCB010001008.1, read on the forward strand.
CATCTCCGTGCTGGGTTCCAGAATATTCGATAACAAGTAATTTAAATTAGTTCGGTTAGAACCGGTAATATCCGGTCCAATAATTCCACCTTCTCCATACATTTTGTGGCAAGGTCCGCAGGTTCGTGCAAATACTTCTTTGCCTTGATTAACATTTATTTGATGGTCACTGGCATCCTCTAGTAGATTACGGTAGAATGCATAAGACTGTTGAATATCGGTATCAGGTTCGTCAATTGGGCCCCATATCTCCACAAATCCACTGCCAACCACTCTTCGCAGTTGCCGGGCTGTGTAAGCCGGAACATCCTTTTTTTGAATTTTTCCATCAGCAATAGCCCTGGCCAGCATCCACCCATAATTTGAACGGGAAGCGAGGGTTTGAATGATTTCGGCCTTGGCTTCTGTGGGGGAACCGGGGTATTTTTTCAAAAGCAATTCGCCCAACGGATTTCGATCATATTGTGCTATTGCCCTGATAGCCTCGAGTTGTGTTCGGTCATCTTCAAGTAACCGGGGCAATTCTGCAATTAATTCGGGTTGCTTTCTTACTGCCAATTGTCTGATCGCGATTATTTTATCCCCGGTTTTACTTTGGTCGTTTTGAATGGTTACTAACAGGTTTCGGATCACTTCCTGATCTCCAAATTGTTGATTAATGGAAGTACTCAGTTTAATGATTTCTTCTGTACTATTTTGGAGCTCGTTGAATTTATTTTTCCATTCCATCGGTGCTTTCACATCGGTACGGCCCTCCAAAGCTGCCAGTACTCCTGTTAATAAATCCCGGGTATTATTTTTCCCTGGATTTATCTGCGCTATGAGTTCATCCAATCTTCCACCGTCGACTAATCGCCGGGATATAAATTGATTGATTTTTGGAAAAACGGATTTTCCTGTAAGCTGCCATGCCCGGGCAGGATCTTTCATGACCAGATGCTCCAGGCCAAACCAAATCATAAGAGGGATGTTTTGATCAGAGATATCTTCCCTTCTGGTTAACAGGTTGGCGACTATTTTCCATTGACTTTCTTCATCTATCCGTTGTAACGCATTCGCGAGATAAAGCCGGACAACAGGAGATGGATCGTTGGCTGCGAGGTCTGCAAATTTAGTCAGGGCTGTCTGTCCGGGATCAAAATCTTCGCACAGGAATTGGATGGACCAGGCCCGGACAAATTCATTTTTATCATCTAATAGATCGATGATTTCCGCTTCTCCGATTTTGTCACAACTATGCAAGGTCCATAGGGCATTAAGTCGATGGGGAATTTGATTTTTATCCTTAGCCAGGTCAAATAATGCACCGACGGCTTCTGTGGTAATAAGAGACAAATGAGCACGTTCCTGCAAGATCAATCTTGCCCTTCTTGAGTGCCAGCTGCTTTTGCTGCTTTGTAGTTGGACCAACTCTGTATCACTCAGACTGGTCAGATCACTATACCGGGTTTCCCAGTTTTTAGCCTGAGAATCGGTTGGCATAATCCGGAAAACCCTTCCGGTCTCCTTGTTGAGAACTTCTTTTCCGCAGATGTCAGCATCATGCCAATCCAGGACATAGATTCCACCGTCTGGTCCTAATTCCATACTGAATCCGATCCATTGTGCATTATTAGCCAGGAGAAAATCATCACCATGCCGGCCTATATATCCGGAGCCTTTCCGCTCCAAAACATCTGTTAAGACCGCATGTTCGTGGATGTTGGCCATGAAAATTCGCCCATGCTGCTCATCCGGAAAAGCATCCGAGAGATAGACACGGGCACCACCATGGGCAGAACGGTGACGGTGATCAGCAATAGTCTGAATATCTTCATATACATAAGGATTGAAGTGTTGTCCTCCCTGTCGCTGATAAATACCACCTGGTATGATATGCCAGAGATGGGGTATGACACAAGCTGAGATAAAAAGCTGCCCATGTTCGTCATAATCGATACCCCACGGGTTACTGAATCCGTGAGCTACCACTTCAAATCGATCTTTCGTTGGATGATATCGCCAGACACCTCCATTGATATCGATTCCTTCACCCTCCAGAAGATCTTCCGGAAAGTCATCTGCATGCCGGTAAAGGCGGTCCTTGCCGGTTGGTTTACGAACCTTTGACGGAGTAGCAAAACCCTGACAACCATAAAGCCAGCCATCAGGCCCCCAATGAAGACTGTTGAGTGTCTCATGACGGTCCCTTATACCCCAGCCAGTCAGGAGGATTTCGATCTGATCAATGTCAGCCCGGTCGTCGCCGTCTTTATCGGGTACAAACAGCAAATGGGGTGGAGCTCCCAGAAATAAGCCGTCAAAACCCACGGCAATAGCAGCCGGAAAAGCAATGCCTTCGAGAAAGATTTTGCGGGTATCGGCTTGTCCATCATGGTTGGTATCTTCCAGGATCAAAATCCGGCTGTCTCCCGAGTTGGAAAATCCACTTCCACGGCTTTCGTAGTCCCGGTTTTCAGCAATCCATAGACGACCCCGGTGATCCCAGCAAAATGCCATCGGTTGGGTGATCTCGGGCTCAGCAGCCCACACATTAACCTGATATCCATCTTTGATAGTCATTTCCCGAATGGCTTCTTCCGGGTTGAGAAATTTGGCATTACGGCCTTCCGCTTGTGCAATACCCCAAAGCGATGCCGTCGAATACATATTGGGATTACCTATGAACTCCTCCCAACGCTGGGTAATCTCTAAATCGGTGGCTTCGTGATTATAGGCTTCGATCCGGTGTTTAATGATTTCGGTATGGCCCTGAGGTATCTGCCAGTCTCCCAATCTTGCCCGGCTGGGGCCGACACCAAACTGGCCGTCAACCCTCCATGTCTGCGGGAAACCTCCATTTTGAGGATGATCAAATATGGCAAGGTGTGCCATATCTTTGCGACCTTCCAGCTGCATCCCCAGGTCAAGCCACATGGCTCTTTTTCCCTCTGCCCGCAGGTCTCTATCCCTGGCAGCATTGAAAACCTGGGCGGGCATACCTTCCTTCCAGGGCATGCGGATGAAGAGACCACCATAATCATATTGCCCGATGGTCACTTCCTGAGCAGCTTGGCCCTGCCATTCCAGGTCAAGGAGAAAACGACTGTCTTTTTCCTGGAAAGACCAGATTTGAGTTTCCGTTAGAAGCACCTCCTGCAGACTGTCCAGCATTTCGTATTTCGTTGACCAGCTCAGAATTTCACCCGTATCTTGTAAAATTTTCAATTCGATTCGTCTCCAATACTCAGCTTCCGGGTGATGAAAGTAATCCCGGCCATTTACACGGGTAAACCCCCAATAGATACCTGTCTGATGTTTGTGGTGCCCGGGACTGTATTCGGTGAGCGTACTCTGGCCATCGGGGCTAACTAACGGATGAATATAAGGCCGGAAATCACTACGGGCATGCTGGCTGAGGACGACGGTTTCATTCGATTCCAGGATGGAAATCTGATCGGCTTCCTCATTCATCCGGATAGAATATGGACCTTCCGGTGCGAGATTCTGCTCTACGGGATTGCAGGAAAAAAACGAAAGGACGAACAGGTAAAGTAAACAGACATAATTTCTCATGGTGAGAAATATACAAAAAAACCAGTGGGAGCACCGATTGTGGAAAGGAAATTGATCAGCAGATTATTTGAACCTAGTCGGGGTATTTGACCCGAATAGAAAATAATCAAAAAAAAACCGGAGTGTCGATGCACCCTGGTTTTTTCGTTGTCAGATAAATAGTCAGAATCAATTGCCTCTTCCCAGAAACCAACCTATCGCAGCGCCTGCAATGCCACACATAGCGGTATAAACCAAAACATCTACCATAGTTCCGGTGATATCCATCATATTGGAGACCCCATACATCACAAGATCCCAGCTCAGACCTACTAATAGTCCGATGACAGCCCCGGCTTCCAGCCCCGTTGCAGCAGTTTTTATTCCAGCCCACTTCGTGAAAATATAGGAAATTAAAGCACCATTAGCAAGGTTCCCCAGTATAATAAAGAGCATATCCGGTGGATCCTTCATTGCGGTTCCTGTGCCATGGGATGAGAAAAAGGAACTAAACAGTACTACATAGAATAAATAGCCTAAGACAAATAATACAATTCCCCCTACAAGGGATCCCAACAAAAATTTTCTTGTGTCCATCTGGTTGTTTCGTTTAGAATTGAAAAATAATTTTGTCCTGCTTAAGGTAATGAGAATTGCCGGGTGCAGCAAGTTTTAGAGTAAATCTTCCATTTATTAGCTTGGCAACAGCCTCCCAGTGACATATTGTCTATCTTTATCGACATCAAAGATTTAAAAATGACCTTAAGAAATTTGATCCGGAGTCACACCAGCGACGTTCAGAAGAAAATTCTTCTGATTCTATTGACTCTCAATACAGTGCTGCTTATGGGACAACGGGAATCCAAATTAATAGCCTCTGATGCGCAGTTAACTAAGATCTCCTCCGGCTATAAATTTACGGAAGGTCCGGCTACCGACCAGGCCGGTAATGTTTATTTTACCGATCAACCCAACGATCGCATCCTGAAATGGTCAGTCATAGATGGCTCAGTGACCACATATATGGAAAATACCGGCCGCTCGAATGGTCTGTATTTTGACAACAAGGGAAATCTTCTGGCTTGTGCAGATCTTGAAAATGAACTTTGGCAGATTGCACCGGACAAATCAGTGAAAGTGCTGGTTAAAGATTTCCAGGGAAAAAAATTAAATGGGCCGAATGACCTTTGGGTCGATAAAAAAGATGGTGTCTATTTTACTGATCCGTTTTACAAAAGGGATTACTGGTCCCGTACAGAAAAGGAGATCGAAGAGGAAAACGTTTACTACCTATCACCTGACCGGAGTACCTTGGAAGTAGTTGCCACCGGATTTGTCCGTCCTAATGGGATAGTGGGGTCAAAAAATGGCAAAATCCTCTATGCAGTTGATATCAATGATAAAAAAACCTACCGGTTCAGAATTGGTAAAATAGGTGAACTCTATGACCGGCATTTATTTACTGAAATGGGCTCTGATGGTATGACCATTGACAACAAGGGCAACCTTTACCTCACCGGAAAGGGAGTGACTGTCTTTAATAAAAAGGGAGAAAAAATCGGACATATTGAGGTGCCGGAAAACTGGACTGCCAATATTTGTTTTGGAGGTAAGAAGCAGAGAACATTATTTATAACAGCGATGGGCTCCCTTTATACACTGGACATGAAGGTAAAGGGCGTGCGGTGGTAATCAGGGATTTCTTTTTTAGATTTTTTATGTCTTTATTCTATTGTTCATGAAATGAATTAGCAGTGCAAGGTACACGATACGACTTAAGCATTATAAAGTATGACCTGCAATCTAAAAAGTATGTTTTAGAGGGTCCACGCTATACCTTTTTTGAATCAAAGTATATTTTTAAATTGGGAATAATTTTTAGTTCTCCGCGTAACCAGGAAATTAATGATCCCTCTAAATTGATTCTCCGATGACCCGGATTGCATTTAAAATGAAACTGAAAAAAGGTCATGAAGTGGAATATGAAAGACGCCACCAGGAAATATGGCCTGAACTGAGTGTTCTGCTAAAGGATGCGGGAATTGGCGATTATTCTATTTTTTTAGATGAAGAGACTTCCATTCTGTTTGCAATACAGAAACGCACTATAAGTCATCATTCTGCAACTTTGTCTCAGCATCCGCTGATGCAAAGATGGTGGAATTATATGGCCGATATCATGGAGACAAATGCGGATCATTCACCGGTGGTTGTTCCTCTAAGGGAAGTTTTTTATTTGAAATAGAAACAGTCTGATTTGTAGGAGGTTTTGGCCATCCTTTGTTCAATGTGTACGATATAATATCAAGCTCCTAAATTAGTTGTAACTTGGATCACGGGACAAAGTCCTTTCTATTATGAAGTTTCACTTTCTTTGCTTTTGGATGATCATTGGGTGTTCAACCTGGTGTAAAGCTCAATATGAAGACCGGGTGCTTCCCAACTGTCCGATGCATATCATTATAGCGATGGATTTTTCTGCCAGTGAACGGGCCTTTATCCATGAAGTACAAACCGTTTTGCTCGCATTGACCACCCGGTTTGAACTACACCCAAATACGATGCGAATAGGATTGGTTTCCTTCAACCGGGGTGCCCAAATGATCCAACCGCTGACAGGTATTACCGAAGAATTGGAGGAAACCATCGAGGCATTAAAGATCCCTATGAGCGTATTTGCTACCGATATTCATGCCGGAATAGAAATGGCTTTTGAAGAATTCAGCGTAAATTCTGTCGAAAGCGTAAAAAAATTTTTTGTCATCATTTCTGACGGTGATCCCCATGCCCATTCACGCGGTTTTGGTTTTCAACAAGATTTGCAGGTTATTGAAAAATTGAAAAAAGGAGATCCTGTACACCGTATTGATCCTGTGCACGTTTTTAGTCTTTATTCAGGGGAGACAGTGCCATTTCAAGACCCCTGGAGCGAAGAAGTGAGAATGCTCTCGATAAAACACATGCAAAATCTGGCCAGTAGTCCGGAAGATTTCTATTTCTTTGATGAATATCCCAAGTTGGTTAATTTGCTGGATCAGATCAGTAGTTGTCTCTGATGTTCATTATTTGATCATAAAAGTATGCCGGATTTCACGGTTTCCTAATCCTTAATTATGTTTAAATAGTTTCTATTAAAATGAATAAGTTATTTTTATTTTTCATGGTTTCCTATAATTCTATAATGATTGCTCAGGATAAACCCTATTACTATGAAATACCGGCTGCTCCTGAGAATTATTCTGCTGCCACCGTGGTAGCCCGAATGGTGGATGGTCTGGGTTTTCGTTATTTCTGGGCTACCGAAGGTCTGACTGACGAGGATCTTTCTTTTAAGCCATCGGAAGATGCCAGAACTTCCTTTGAAACACTCCAGCATATTAATGGCCTCACCGCAATACTGTTAAGTACAGTACAGCAAAAACCGAACACAGGCGGTGGGGGTGAAGCTAAGTCTTCTTTTATGGAACTACGCGAAAAAACTTTAAGTAATATTCGGGAGGCTAGTGAGATTCTGAAACAAGCTGATATCCTTCTGGAAGAACTTCCATTGATCTTTCAGGGTTCTACCGCTTCTACGGAATATCCGTTCTGGAATATGATTAATGGT
>JBGTCB010001009.1:0-3613 GCA_041748995.1 Saprospiraceae bacterium
TCTCCTTTTATTATATTTATACAATCTATCGAAATCCACCAATGCAGTTAAATACTCTTTTCCGAAATTTTGCCCGCATCCTTTTTTTTAGTCTCCTGGTTATCTGGTCATCTTTTAGTCAGGTGCAACATGACGTTCGCATTATGCGCCATCAGGCAATACCTATGAGTGATGGCATTACACTGTATGCTGACATCTATCTTCCTCAGGAGCAGGGTAAGTACCCCACGATTGTAACCCGTACTCCTTATGGAGTTCAGCGCGACGGTATGCATGAAACTATGATCAAATTTGCCCAACGGGGCTATGCCGTTGTTTTGCAGGATATCCGTGGAAGGTATGAGAGCGAGGGCAAGTGGGAGCCCTTCCGGGATGAAGCCCAGGATGGCTATGAAACGATTGAGTGGGCCGCAATTCAACCTTTCAGCAATGGTAAAGTTGGTACGCAGGGAGGTAGTTATCTGGGACATAATCAATGGGCTGCAGCCAGTAGAAGACCACCCCATCTGGTAGCGGCTTTTCCAGGAGTAGCCTCAACGAACATTTATGCGAACTGGCTCTCAATGGGAGGTGCCTTCAGGCTCAGCTTCAATTATGGTTGGGGAGTGGTTAGAATGCCCCATCGTATTATGCTTCCGCAATATTGGCATAGCGCAGATTACACGACAGATAATCTTAAATATGAAAATATTTTAATGCATTTACCTTTGATGGAAGGTGACCTACAGAGTGGAGGTGAGGTCGTTCAGCATTACCGAGACTGGCTTCAACACGAATCATATGACGATTATTGGAAATCGATAAGTGATGAAGAGCGATTCGATCAAATCAATGTGCCTACTCATACTTACGGAGGCTGGTTTGATATTTTTGTCCAGGGTACAGTCAATGGCTATGTAGGTATGCGAAATCACGGAGCCACTCCGGCAGCCAGATCAGGAGCCCGTATGATCATCGGACCCTGGGGTCATGGTGCTTCCAAAGCTTTTGGTGGTATCGAATTTGGTGATCATGCCTTCATCGACATGTTTGACCGGCAGGTTGAATTTTATGATTATCACCTGAAAGGGTTAAAGAATGGCATAGAAGATGAAAAGCCCGTAAAGATATTTTACATGGGTGTCAACCAATGGCAGGAAGAGGAAAACTGGCCAATTCCAGGCACCAGAAGTACAGAGGTCTTTATCACCAGCGATGGTGAGGCTAATTCAATTCGGGGCAATGGAAAGCTGACCTTTGACAAACCCTCTGCCGAATCTAAAGATGAATACCGTTACGATCCTGCCCTGCCCATACCAACCACCGGCGGCAATAACTGCTGTGGCACCCCAACTCCTGCCGGACCCCGTGACCAAAGACCCATAGAAAACCGGGAAGATATGCTAGTCTATACCAGTGATTTTCTGACAGATTCCATCACCATCGCCGGTCAGGTTCGGATGAAATTATTCGCATCGACCGACGGACCCGATACCGACTGGATGATCAAACTGGTTGATGTATTTCCGGATGGTTACGCTATGCCGGTGAGTGAAGGAATCCTGAGAGCCCGGTTTCGCGAAGGTCTGGATAAAATTAACCTTCTGACTCCCAATCAACTGTACGAATACGATATCGAGATGACGCCCACTGCCAATGTGTTTCTTCCCGGTCATCGGCTCCGGATCGATATCACTTCAAGTAATTTTCCTCAATTTGACCGCAATCCAAACACTGGAGCACCTTTAGGTTCCGATTCAAAAACGAGGGTGGCTCAACAAACCATCCATCATGGGGGTATGAAAGCCAGTCACGTGATTTTACCCGTAGTTTCCTCGGTCAACAGCAGGTAAATTTTCGTCGACTCTGACCCTATTGATGCTTTGGATAAGCCGTATGCCATCGGACTAACCGAAGAAAACAATACCCATTTTGGCATAATTTGCTTTTGCTTTCACATCACCCACAATGAAACCCAATTGAGCAAAGATCTTACTCGATACGATTACTAAATATTGGCAGCAAAAATGCTTTGGTGCCAAAATATAGTTTGTGCATTTGAGAAAATAATTAGTCATCATCGCGGAAAATATTCGAATACGGACTAACAGGACTAAATGTCCGGGTTCTTCCCTCGAAGACCTCCTGACAAAACAATTGGCACAGTTGTGGCAGTTTTATATGCATTTTAATTACATTCGAAGTTAATTAGGAATCCCTGGGGAAAGTGCCAATGATCTCAAGAAATCCTGACTACTTTTTACAGAATAATACGACGTCTCGTATGATCAAATACCTGACCCTGGTATTCCTGACCACTTTAGTTTATTCGGCCCATGCCCAACGAACAGAAAGTCATAGTCCTGATTCCTCAGGAATAGATTCAGAATTTCGTACCATGTGGATGCAAGTGGCTCCCGGTCAAAAACCCATAGCCAGAACCGTGCAAATCATCGATGGATATGTAATCATTGAGGGAGATATTATCCTGGGCAGGGAAGAAGAGATCTTCGGACCCCGGGCTGCGGTAATCACGGACTTTGGTGATAACCGCTGGTCAGGTTCGATCATACCGTATGAAATTCAGGATGGATATCCAGACGTAAATATGATCAACTATGCGATCAATCACGTTATCAATAATACCAATCTGTGCCTCATACCACGAACCACACAGACGGATTATATCATATTTGTTAATTCATTAGGCTGCTCATCTTACGTAGGAAGGATCGGGGGTGAGCAGCCGGTTAATGTTTCTCCCAATTGTGGTGTTGGATCAACGGTACATGAAATTCTTCATGCAGCCGGATTTTACCATGAGCAATCCCGGCAAGACCGGGACAATTTCATAACCATTAACACGGAAAATATAGCTTCCGGAGGTGCTGATAATTTTGGTAAGTATTTATTTGGATCTGACATAGGAGATTATGACTTTGGATCCATCATGCACTATGGTCCGTATGCCTTTAGTTCTAACGATTTGCCCACCATTGAAGTTAAAATACCCCCGGGCACCAGTTCAACCAATATAGGCCAGCGGGCCGGTTTAAGTGATGGTGACATTTCAGCGGTAAACACGATCTATTTCACCAACCCCAACTGCACCCCGATCACTGTCTCCCCAAACCTGACCGTGCGGTCACTGGGAACCTTGTCCACTACCGGAAGTACGGTCAATATTTCCGGGTGTGTCATTCAAAACGATGGAAGTTCGGGCATCGGGAGTTCGACTGCGAACTTTTTTTATGGGCTGCAAGGAAGTAGTTCTGTTACTTTCTTTGGCGGAACAAAGACCATCCCTGCTCTGGCTGCCGGACAAACCCAATTGTTAACTCTTAACCAGGACCTGGCCACGCTGCCAAATGGAACTTATTTTTTTGGTATTTGGGTTAACTACCCAAATAGTCCGGTAGAAAGTTATATCACTGACAATATTAGAACCTGGAATGCTGCCCTGCTAACCCTTCCCGTCAATTGTGAACCAGCCCTGGCCATCGATGATGATCCGATTGTTAGTGACATCTATCAGGCCGGTTTACATCTGACCTCTGCAGGTGTGGTCGGTCCCGCAAGTACAGTGACCTTTAAAGCCGGAAACGATGTCCAACTCCAGCCAAATTTTGAAATT
>JBGTCB010001010.1:0-7841 GCA_041748995.1 Saprospiraceae bacterium
AATGTGACCATTTTTTGCATCAATATGCAAGCCACTCTGTGTACGATAGGCGATATTACCTAACTGGCAGAGGAGAACGCTTTTATGGCCTCCTTCGATTTCACTATTGGGACTACCTCCGTTACGCACTGCATCCAGGAAGTTTTCTACGTGACCAATATCATATAAGAGTCCCGGACCATAGGTATTTTGTTGATCGTGTTCTTTGGAAGAATCCGCTGTGACATGTTTGACTATTTTCGGTGTTCGATCATTATCATAAATGACATAGGAATTGCCACTTTTGATATGAACTGAACCTCCTTCACCATGAAAAATAGTACCAGACGATTGTCCATGTACAGGCATCCGGTTGCAGCTGCGACTTTCCCAGTTCATAGTCTTACCTTCGGCAAAATTGATTGCTACCGACTGGGTATCCGGAGTTTCCCAATCATCTTTGTAATGATAACGGCCACCGGTAGAAACTACATAGGTAGGATAATCTACCTGCAGTCCCCAACGCATCAGGTCTAGAAAATGAGTTCCATTGTTTAACAATTCACCGGTACCCCAATGCCAGAACCAGTGCCATTCATATGGATGAATGTTATCCTGATATGTCCTCCTCGGAGCCGGTCCCTGCCAGAGATCAAAATCCAGTTCGGATGGGGGAGCGACCTTCTTCCCAAAACCGATCGATGGCCGGCCATTGGTATACCATGAATTGGCATAATAAACATTGCCAATTGCTCCGTCGTGAAGCTCCTGTATGGCCTTTTGCACATTGGTCCAGGTTCGCATCTGATTACCCATTTGGACGATCCGGTTATGTTTTTTCGCAGCTTTTACCAACCACTCACCTTCCTGAGGGTTATGACTGCAAGGCTTTTCAACATACACATGTTTACCTGCCTGACAGGCCATTATTGCTGCCGGTGCATGCCAATGATCGGGTGCTGCGATAGCGATAGCGTCTAATGACGGATCTTCAAGCACTTTTCGGATATCTTTTTCCACCTTTGGTACCGAGGTCTGATATTGACTGATATCTTTCAGTACATCTGCCACACACCGGCTATCCACCTCACAGATATAACTGATTTCACAATCTTTTGCAGCGGCAAAAGCATTTGCCAAAGCCCGGCCGCGGTTACAAACGCCCATGATCGCCACATTCATCATTCCCGCAGGTTTGTTGTTTTTTAAAATCGAAAATGACTGTGTACCCATACCCACCGAAAACCCGGTGACAATTGAGTTTCTTATAAATTTTCTCCTCGTATTTCTTTCGTCCATTTTTTATTGGCTATTACTTATAAATTGTCAAAATATTAAATCAATTGGAATTTCATATTTCTCTCTCTCAGAAACCATCTGTCTACCTTCGGAAATGATATTTAATTCAGTCCAACAATTCACCTTTTACATAAATAAATCATCCCATCACTTCGCTGATCTTCACCGGCTTGCCACCTCTTTTCTTGCTCTCGTCAGCCGCAGCCATAAATGCAAATAATTCAATTGTTTCAGCCGGATCAATGGGTACCTGACCCGTTTGAAAGAATTTCAGAATTTCCCAGACAAGATGTTCATAACCTTCATACTGGCCTATTGGTGCAATTCCGTCCGTACCAAAAGCCACACCTCCATAGCCTGTTTTTGCAGTTCGAAGACCACGAAAAGTTCCTATGCGGCCATCTTCCCATTCTCCGGTAACCATTTCCATGTTATCGCGAAAGACTCTCGTCACTTGCTGACATCCCTGCCCCATCACGGTATAAAGAGATTCAACTCCATGTATACCATACCAAAAAAGGTCAGGATGTGTCGATTCCAGGCTAGCTGGTGAATAGGTGTCAGCACCTAAAATACTCCCGATTTTACCTTTGGCAACCTCCTGGGTAGTCGGTGAATACCTCAAAGAAGAGGCACTAAAAACGGGCACGCCGTATTTTTCGCCTGATTTAAAAATCGATATGGTGTCAACCAGGCTGGCGGCAATCGGTTTGTCAATAAAGAGTGGCTTCTCCGCCTCAAAGACCTCCATGGCCTGCTCCAGGTGTAACCGCCCATCATTTGTCTCAAGCAGGACAACCTCAACCTGGTCCAGCAATTCTTTGATGGAACCCGTAATCTGAACTCCCATTTTCTTCATCTGCTCTATATATCCGGGTATCCGTTTGGTACTGGACTCAATATCCCGGCTACCCTGAGGATAAGCATGCGTAACCCGAAATCCTGTGGCTTCCTTTCCCTCATCTTTCTGATTAATAATCTTGGTAAAAGCAATAGCATGCGAAGTGTCCAATCCGATGACACCTACCCGTACCTCTGCATCCGAAACACCTCTTACCCTTAAAGCAGATGGGATAAATAATGGTATCGAAGCATTTCCGACTACCTGGTTAAACCTACGACGATCCATAATTGTCCATATTAATTTGAGCTTTCAAAATACAATATTTTAATAGCATCCTGTAAAATACAAACCCGGTCCCATCCGGGAAAATACTATCTTACCTTATCCAGCTCAAAATTAAGTAGGATGACACAGCACTTCTCTCTTTTGCTCCTTACCTTGATATCGATACTAAATCTGGGGGCACAATCCCCAAACATCGTCTAGATCACAGCTGAAGACCTCAGCCCCCGGATAGCTAGCTATGGCGACACTCTTGCTCCGACTCCCAATTTAGACCAACTGGCCAGAGATGGAGTAACGTACACCCGGGCCTTCAGTACCTATGGTGTCTGCTCTCCCGCCCGACACTCTCTCATCATGGGAATGTACCCCTCCAGCAACGGTGCCGGTGCAATGCGTACGTATGTTCGCACCTCAGCCATCAAGGACATCACCGATCCGGAATTGCTAAACCTGCCGGTATATGAAGCAACACCACCTCCTTACGCAAAATGCTTTACGGAATATCTCAGGGTAGCCGGCTATTATTGCACCAACAACGAAAAAACCGATTATCAATTTAAGCCTCCGCTGACCGCCTGGGATGAAAACAGCAAAAATCCTCATTGGCGAAACCGGCCGGATCCGTCGATGCCGTTTTTTGCGGTCTTTAATTTTGAGGTGACCCATGAAAGCAAAATCCACGTTCCTCCCTCTCCCAGGGTCACTGATCCGGAGCGTATCATTGTGCCACCTTATTATCCAGATACCAGGACGGTTCGGACCGACATGGCTCATCATTATGATAATATTATTGTGCTTGACCAGCAAATCGGTGTCATTCTGAAACAATTGGAAGAAGATCAGCTTCTGGAAAACACGATCATTTTCTTTTTTGGTGATCATGGGGATGGACTCCCAAGAGCTAAACGTTGGGTTTATGATTCTGGCATCCGGGTGCCTCTGATCATCAGATTTCCTGGTAATAACCTGGGAGGAACAACAGAAGAGGCATTGGTGAGTTTTGTAGATTTTGCTCCCACAGTGTTGTCATTGTGTAATGTCGAGATTCCATCACACTTTGAAGGACAGGCATTTTCAGGGAGGCAAAAAAGCACTGACCGTTCCTATATTTTTGCATTTAGAGACCGGATGGATCCCGCATTTGAGACTATCCGGGCAGTGCGTGATCTTCATTTTAAATATATCAGAAACTACCGGCCAGAATTACCATACATCGGCTTTATTCCTTATCGGGACCGGATGTTGATGATGCAGGAAATCAATCTTTTAGCCAAAGAAGGTAAATTAGGTAAAGATCAATGGCAATTTACCAGTAAATATAAACCGCTCGAGGAGCTTTATGATATTCGGACTGATCCTCATGAAATTAATAATCTGGCGGCGAATCCGGAACATTTTGAAAAGCTCTTTGAATTAAGAACTGCTCTTCAGGAATTTCAATCAAGTCACAATGATCTCGGTATGATTCCTGAATCAGAACTAATAAAAAAATTATGGCCACCGGATGGGATCCAACCCCAGGCTGAAAGACCTGAGATTGACAAAATCAATGGTCAACTGGAAATTACTTGCAGTACCGAGGGAGCTTCGATAGCCTATCGAAAGATAGGTGATGAAAATTGGAAATTATACTTTAAACCCATTGAAACCGATAATAACACGCATATCGAAGCTCAAGCCATACGACTCGGTTGGAAACCCAGTGATATTTCAAATTATTGATTTATTGCTTTAGGGAAATTCTGAAGTTAGTAACCGGAAATCGATTCATTCGTATTATTCACCGATGGCTTTTCTCCTCCGAAGCGGTCGAAAGCATCATTAAGAATAGTAGCGGTTGCCGTTGCTCCAACCCGGGTGACACCCCATGATTTTACTTTAAGAAGATCGTCCAAAGACCGCACGCCACCAGCTGCCTTAATCTGTACATCAGGCGCTGCATATTTTCGCATTAGTTTTAAATCATGTTCCGTAGCGCCCTGATAGTTGTATTGACCATCCTTACCTTTGACCATACCATATCCGGTTGACGTCTTGACAAAAGCCACTTTTAAAGCACTGCAGATTTCACAAAGGCGGATTTTAATGTCATCGTCCGGTATAAAATCATTTTCAAAGATTACCTTCAAAATTGCATTGTTGCTATCCGTAACATTAATCACTTCCTGAATTTCATGTTTTATGTATTCGTAATCTTTTTGAAGTGCCTTACCGATATTAATTACCAAATCGATCTCACTGGCACCATCAATACATGCTTGCAAGGTTTCTTCTTTTTTAATGTGAATGGTACTGTTTCCATGTGGAAATCCCACGACAGTACCAACCAATACATCCGAACCGGACAACCACTTAACAGCATCTTTCACCGCATAAGGTTTAATACAAACTGATGCAACTCTATATTTTTTTGCAATTTCACATCCTTCTTTTAATTCATGATCGGTCATGGTCGGATGTAATAAAGAGTGATCAATCATTTTAGCAAGTTCCTGTACCATTTATAGTTTATTTTCTGCGAAAATAGAAAACGATCTGATGGAATCTCTCATTGAGCGATTTTATCTGGAAATTTATTCCTCTACCGAAATCCAGCGTCCTTCCCGGTCACTTTGCAAAATGGCTTCACAGAGTCTGACTTCTTCATGACCATCAGCAAAGGTGGCAAAAGAAATCTCCTCATCGGTTGAGCGGTCGCTTATAGCATTGTAAAAGGCCCGGAAGCATTGCTTAAATGTATCAGGAAATCCTTCTGCATGCCCGCCGGGGTAATCAATATACTTCGCGGTTACCGGATCATTTAATGAAGGATCCTTTTCCAACCATTCATTAGACTTATTGCGATATCCTATGAAAAGTTGATTAGCCCGGTCGCTGTCCCAGCTTAAAGATTTTTCACTTCCGGCAATTTCATAACGAATTCTGTTCTTGAGTCCTGCCGTCACTTGTGACACCCACAAAACTCCCTGGCCACCCTGCTTATACCTAAATAAAATACTGCCACAGTCCTCCGTGTCTATTTTCACCTCTTTACGCTCCGGATCCGATCTCCCCTGCCTGGTAAAAGTTTCCACTTCACCGATCGGCATCCAGCGGGAAGCATGTACTGTGCTCAAATGGGCAAATACGGATGCAACTGTCAATCCTGTAATCGAATGAATTAAGTCCATCCAGTGGGTACCAATATCGGCAACCGTCCTCAACTTGCCTCCTTTATCGGCCAGTACCCGCCAGTTATAGTCGGTATCGTATAGCAGCCAGTCCTGTACATAGCTGCCAACCACTGAATAGATTCTTCCCGCTTCACCTTTGGCAATACACATCTTTGCTTCCAAATTCATCGGGTAATAACGGAGGTTATAGGTGACACCTGCCACCAGTCCCGATTTTTCTGCAAGCTCTGTCAGCTGCAAGGTTTCCAGACTGGTCATCGCCAACGGTTTCTCACACATGACATGCTTTCCCGCCAAAAGAGCTTGCTTCACCATCGAATAATGGGCAACATTCGGTGTTGCTATATGTACGGCGTGGACAGAAGGATCCGTAAGAATCTCATCATAATGATGATATCCTCTCTTCAAACCTAAAACTTCAGCGGCTTTCCGGGACTTCTCTCGGGTGCTACCTAAAATACCGGTTACATTAATACCCAATCTCCGGAGTGCTTCCACATGCACTGGGCCAATAAAACCGGTACCAGCTACTGCTGTATTAATTCCTGCAAACATTTATGAAATTGTTGAATTGTTGAATTGGTGAATTGAATTGTTGGACTCAATTTTTAATATAAATTCAAATTAGGCCAACACTCCTTTGACGACATTTCCATGTACATCGGTTAAACGGTATCGCCTGCCCTGGTGCTTAAAAATAAACTGTTCATGATCGATACCTAATAAATGTAAAATAGTCGCTTGAAAATCATGAACATGCACTCTATTTTCCAGAGGATTAAATCCAAATTCGTCTGAAGACCCGTAGCTGAATCCAGGCTTGACACCTCCTCCTGCCATCCATAATGTGAATACATAAGGATGATGGTCTCTGCCCCAATTTCTCCGGTCGTTGATCAGGCCTTGTAGAAAAGGAGTCCGGCCAAATTCACCTCCCCAAATCACAAGGGTATCTTCGAGCAGACCTCTTTGTTTTAAATCCTTAACCAGAGCCGCACTGGGTGCATCGGTATCTTCACATTGGGTTTTAAGTTGATAGGTCAAATTCTTATGTTGGTCCCAACCAGCATGCATACATTGAACAAAACGGACTCCCCGCTCAATCAATCGCCGGGCCATTAGACAGTTATACGCATAACTTCCCTGCTTTCTCACGTCAGGCCCATACATTTCCAGAATATGTTCAGGTTCTTTACTAAAATCCGTAAGTTCCGGTACACTCATCTGCATTTTATAAGCCATTTCATATTGGGCAATTCTTGTTTCAATCTCCGGATCACCAAATTCATTTTTGTTAATGGTGTTTAATTGATTTATGTCGTCCAATAAATCCCGTCGCATGGCTCTGGACATTCCATCCGGATTAGACAGATATAAAACCGGATCGCCGCCTCCCCGGAATTTTACTCCCTGAAACTTTGAAGGTAGAAATCCGCTGCCCCAATAATAATCGTAAAAAATCTGACCACAACTAGCTTCTTTATCCCGTGAAGTCATGGCTACAAAAGAGGGCAAATTCTGTGATTCACTACCAATACCATAGGTCAGCCAGGAACCCATAGTTGGACGTCCCGGCATCTCTGAGCCGGTTAGAAAAAATGTGATCGCCGGCGCATGATTAACTGCCTCTGTGTACATCGATTTAATAAAACATAGATCATCAGCAATCTCTGCTGTATGAGGCATAAAATCGGAAACCCATGCACCGCTTTGTCCGTGCTGTTTGAAATTAGTTATTTCAGATAATACAGGCCGGTTTATTTGATTTCCGGTCATGGTGCTAAATCGTTTCCCACCGGTTAATTCATCTGGAATTTGTTTCCCATGCCACTCTTTTAATTTGGGCTTAAAATCAAACAAATCAATATGAGAGGGGGCACCGTTTTGAAATAAATAGATCACCCGTTTTGCTTTAGGTGCAAAATGGGGCAATTTTCCGCTAATCCCCGGACTATTAGCAGCAAAAAGATCTGGCTGGATCAATGATCCCAGGGCAGCCGTACCCAGACCCATGGCCATCTTACCGAAAAACTGCCTCCTGGTGTGATAAGCCCGAAAATCCATGTTGATCTATTTAATATTTGTATTTAGGGCACCTCTATTAACCCCATTCATGGTAAAAACAATTTTCATTCGAAAATTTATTCAATAATATGCTGCGCCATACATCGTTGATCGTCAGTCAGATAGCTACGGCTATCTTCCTTCCTCCAGCCTTGTCTGGCTTGCATCTTATTGAATTTTTACTCATTCAGAGGTAA
>JBGTCB010001011.1:0-5189 GCA_041748995.1 Saprospiraceae bacterium
TTCGTATCTATGCTGATAATATTTCCATCCGCAGATAAGATATCACCCTGAGTCCATAAAGCAAGATTTAAAATCGGCCCCCCTTGGATAAAAAACTGATGTTCTTGTACTCTAAACTTATAGGCTGCAAGCAGTGGAAAATCCAGATGAGTATACCGGTTTTGACTTAATTTTATACGTTGACCGTATTCAATCACAATGGTAGTATCCGTCCGTATTCTTGGTTCACCATTGATCAGGACCGTATCAGTGATAATATTGGTAATAGTACGACTGGCCGATTCATCGATATAGTCAAAAACTTCGTATATTCTTGTGAGTCCAATACCAGTTTTGATTTCAAACTGGTCTCCAATCTCCAATCCGATCAAACCCTGTAAAGAAAAACTGCTTATGGACTTTTCCGTCTTCTCTCTGAGGTCGATGTAGTTTGCAAGTTCCGGATCTTTCAGAGTCAGTGATTTTTGAGGAAGGCCACCCATCAGGGAAAGTTCAAGAAATAGATTCATTGGTACACCGGATTTAAAAGAAGGGCAGATATCGATTTTTGGATCCCTTAGATTTATCTTTGGCCATAGTTCCAGTCTATCTAGAGGTAGCAACCGGTTGTCTTTCAAATCGTTATGATGAAAGGCTGAGTCTTCTGAGCTGGCTTTCGAAAAAATTTGGGGTTGGTCGTTGTGGGTTGTGTCAGCCGGTACCGCTATTAATTCATGATTTATTTCAATCTGATTTATAGGCTGAATGTTGGGAATAATCGACTGGTTAGCAGTGGAATTTCTTTCATCGATTTCTCGCACGAAGACTGAACTTTCAGCCTGAAGGATTACCTGTGGTTTATTCTTGTTTTCATTGTCGACCAAAAAAGGTCGGTAAGATTTTGACTCATTAGAGTGAATAACTGATAGATCAGGAGCAGGTGCGGAGCTCGGTTCAAAAACCTTTGTTGTCAACCAGAAAGTCCCCAAAATCAATGGTATTATCACCAGAAGTAGGCGAACTTTACGTCTGGCCCGCAACTTCTGATCCACTGCTTCCCACAGATAGGCAGGAACATCGGTCTCTAGCGAGTAGACCCGGGATTTCAGACTTCGATCAAATGGCTCGTGACTCATGATGGATTGACAACCTGGTTATTTTCCGTTGTAATTGTTTACGTGCTTTTAATAACTGAGTCCGGGAAGTTGCTTCGTTAATACCCAGTAATTCACTGATTTCTCTATGAGAATAACCCTCAATGATGTACATGTTAAACACGATTCGATAACCTTCAGGTAATTGACTGATCAGGTGAAGAATCTCCTCTTCACACAAAGCTGAAATGATACCTGGGTCCATTAGTTCTTCTTCGATATGGTCAACACCGCTTTGTTCCATACTCCACTTCTTCGGTTGATATTTTTTCAAACTGGCATTTACAAAGATTCGTCTGACCCAACCTTCAAAAGAACCTTCGTTTTTATACTGATGAATGTTTTGGAACAGCCGTATAAAGCCATCTTGCAGGATGTCTTCCGCATCTGCACTATTACGGGCATACCGCAGACAAACCGTCATCATCTTCTTACTGAATAGCATAAAAAGCTGTTTCTGGCAAGAAGCATCTCGCCTGATACATCCCCTGATCAATGCTTCTTCGTTCAAACAATTAGGTTTGGTGTGGATTTTCCATTCTTATGGATACTTTCCAGCAACAAAATGTTGCCCGGGTCATCATGAAATTTACCGGCTTGCCTTCGAAGAATTACAAATTTCCTCTATCAACTATCACAAAGACAGTTCTATCTTACTTCAAAGGTGATTTTTACATTGACGCGGTATTTGTCAATCTTGCCATTTGAAACTGTTGCACTTTGCTCCTTGACGAATACAGATCGTATGTTTTTTACAGTTTCGCCGGCTTTTTCAACAGCATTTTGTGCAGCGGCCTCCCAGCTTTGATCGGAATCGGAAAGGAGTTCAATAACTTTAAGAGTAGCCATATGTAAGGTTTATTGATTAAAAAAAATTATAATATAATATCGATAAATACGTCTTATTGGGCAATTATTTTTTCCTCTATTAGGCGATCTAAAGCCTCTTTTGCATCTGAATCACCAGGATTCAATCGCAGAGTTTGCTCGTAATCATAGCGGGCTGCATTTATCTGACCAGTCAGTTCCTTGGTATAACCCCGGTAAAAATATGCCCTGGCATACATGGGGTTAATCTTAATACTGAGGTCAAAATGATTAACTGCCTGGTTAAGACTATCCTGATCAAGATACAAAAGTCCCAGATCATAATATGGCTCAAAGGAGTATGGGTCAAGCTCCATCATAAAATGATAGATCGATTTTGATTCCTCAATTCGGTCTTGTCCTGCAAGATATTGAGCTTTAGTCAGAAGCAACAAAGGGTTATCAGGGGATACAGCTAACCCTGCATCATAATAACGGATGGCCTCTGTATCATTTAGTGCCTCATGGAGCTGCCCCAAATTAATCCAGGCATCAATAAGGCTCGGATTTTCCCTTGTTGCATTTTGAAAGTGACGTATGGCCAGAGTGGTATCACCAGTTTCTTTTAGAACCATTCCTTTCATAAAATAAGCATCAGCATTTTGATGATCCAGGTTGTGGATTATATCGAGGGTATGCATGGCATCCTGGTGGCGTTTCAGGATAAGCCGAAATTCAGCAAGCTTTAAAAGTGATGGAATACTTTCAGGGTACATCATTACCGTCTTTTCCAAAGATCCAAGGGCTTTACGGGACTGGTAATTGTCAAGATATGCATCAGCCAGGAGATGTCTGGTCTGCAGATCGGTTGAATCTAATTGCAGGGCTAATTCCAGATCCCCAATAGCTTGGGGATATTGTTCCATTTGATAATAGAGCTTAGCTCGCTGTAACCGAAGATCGAATTCTTCCGGATTGGAGACAATCAGTACATTAAGTTGATCAAGTTCCGGTACTATGCCTGCAGCTGCATTTTTTTCCTGATTTTCTGATGGAACATCAGTATCGCATGCAATAAACAGTGCTGAAAAACAGATTAGACAGAGAGTGAATGTTTTTATCATCCCGATGTTAAAATGTATGGATAGATAACGTAAAGTTTTAAATTTATCATACAGCTTCGTAGTTGGAACTGAAGCAGAGGTTTGGCAGTGGTGTGTTGACCCACTTTACCAGCAAAATACGTATTAAAATTTTTTTTAATATCGTTTTTACTTATCTTTGGCGTATGCACAAACTATTTTCGACTTGTCTCTGTTTGCTGTCGGCTTCCTGTCTTGCCCAGGATGCGATTATCCCAAATTTTATTGAGCGCTATAAGGAGATTGCTATTGAAGAAATGCACCGGACAGGCATTCCTGCAAGCATTAAACTTGCACAGGCCATATTGGAATCGGATGCTGGTCAAAGTGATCTGGCTACCAATAGTTTTAATCATTTTGGATTAAAATGTGGTGTAGAGTGGGACGGTCCAACATTCTTTAAAAAGGATGATGACCTTGACCTGCGCGGCCGACTGATCCCCTCCTGTTTCAGAGTCTTTGAAACACCGGAAGCCTCTTTTGTTGCTCATTCGGAGTTTCTGATGGATCCAAGAAAACACTATCGTTATGGATTCCTATTTAAACTGGATCGGCTTGATTATAAATCCTGGGCCTGGGGTTTGAAACAATCCGGTTATGCAACGAATCCCAGGTACGCGATCTTGCTTATCAACATCATCGAGAAAAACGAACTCTACTCTTATGATTATTACGAGCCGCAGAGCCTGCTTGCTTCAACTTCATCTGTCTCTCCTCCACCTCCTCCTAAACCTACCTATACTCAGTCGCTGATCCAAAAAAGACAAATTCAGAGTCCTGAGTGGCGTCAACGTCCTGAAAAAGTACCCGGTATTGAAGAAGTTGTTACCAACAATGGTTTGAAGATGGTCTATGCCAGGCAAGGAGATACACCCGAATCGATTGCCAGTCGCTATCATCGGTCTCTCAGAGATATCATATCAGCTAATGAGGATATTGAAACCCGGGATCAGGTGCTAAAATACCCTGAAAGGGTTTATTTCGAAAAAAAGAAGAAATCTTACAAGGGCAGTATCAAATACCATACGGTAGAGGAAGGTGAAACTATGTACGTGATTTCTCAGACCTATGGCATTCAGTTGGAAAGATTGTATATACGTAATCGCATGTACCCTGGCACCGAGCCGGCTTTTGGTGAGCGCATTCGTCTCAGAGGTATGGTTAAGTCAAAGGAACGGCCAAAATTGCGCTATGTGTCAACTTCTGACCTGGCTTCACAGGAAGTACCACCACTGGTGCGCACCAATGAGTCTTCCGGGCGTAAAAAACATACAGTTTTAGCAGGCGACACTCTTTATGGTATTTCGAGACAACATGATGTTAACATAGATGTTTTAATGCAATTAAATAAACTGGAATCAAATTTGATAAGGCCAGGACAGGTCCTGTTTATCGATTAATGCCCTTCCAAGATGAATCGCTTTCTTTGTTTAATCATATTCCTTTTACTCATTCAGTCCGGGTATGGCCAAAGCTATGCTTTTGGATTAAAGGGAGGTCCGACCATTGGATTACAAAGGTGGAACAATTATCAGGGCTCCGATCCCCTCATTGCTTATCACATCGTGACCTTTATTGAAACAGCGGAGGAAGAAGAGTCGGGAGCAATTTTTGCTGAACTAGGCTATCATGTGAAAGGCCGGACCGTCCATTTCAATGCTGCACAGAATCCAATCACAGGTGCAACCTATAACGCACGTAATTTTCAGCTTCGATTCAACAATATATCTTTATCGGCAGGAGCTAAAAATCGGTTTCCGGTGGGCAATAATTTCGGTTATTACTCGCTGGCCGTGCGTGGAGAGTACAATCTTTCAGCCGACCTTGAAATCTACGAAGGGTTTGAAGCGGGAATCAATAAAGTCCTTTACGGGATTACTCTTGGTGGTGGTTTTGAATTTCCTTTTTCCGAGTTTATTGGGGGTATCGTCGACCTTCGGTTTAGCCCCGATTTATCGAGGCAAATTTTCGTCCCCCCCGGTGAATGGGATAACCCCTTCACTGGTAATCAGGAAACATTTAGAGAACAGAGCATCAAGAATATTGCTTTTGAGATCTCAGTGGGTCTTAGATTTTTGCACAAAATCGTGTACCTCGAATAAAGTTT
>JBGTCB010001012.1:0-2247 GCA_041748995.1 Saprospiraceae bacterium
ACTACCCGACATGTCGGACATCAGGATCCGTCGGTTGTTTCCGACCAACTCCGGTTTCATGTGTTCATAACTGTGCGACACTTTTTTGGCTGCATTCGCATGTACCCCTCCTTTATGGGCAAAAGCACTGGCCCCAATAAAGGGTGCCTTCTTATTTGGGGGGATATTGGCCATTTTATCAGTATCCAATGAAAGATCCTTGAGATGTACCATCGAATCGGAACAATTCATAGAATAACCAAGCTTAAATTGCAGATTCCCTATAATAGTTATAAGGTTGGCATTACCTACCCGTTCACCATATCCATTGATCGTGCCCTGAATCATGGTCGCCCCTTCCTCAACCCCGGCCAGTGTAAGAGCAACTCCCAATCCGCAATCATTGTGACAGTGTACACCAACTGGGACTCCCGGACTGCTTTTGATCGATTTTTGCAGTATCTGAACAAACTGGCTCATCTGGGTACCTCCATTGGTATCACAGAGCACAAGAAAATCAGCTCCTCCTTCCCCGGCAGCCTGAAGGGTTGCCAGGGCATATTCGGAATCGGCATGATACCCATCAAAAAAATGCTCAGCATCATATATGACCTCTTTTCCCTCGGCTTTCAGGAATGCTACGGTATCCCGTATCATTACCAGATTCTCATCAAGGGTAGTATGTAATACGTCCGTCACATGCAAAGGCCACGACTTTCCGAAAATAGTTACAACTGGTGTTTGAGCAGCTATCAGTTGTACTACCTGAGCATCATTTTCAACGGCAAGATTAGCTCGCCGGGTGGATCCAAAAGCGGCTAGCTTGGCATGCTGAAGCTCTTCATCGGCCATCATTCTGAAGAATTCCATGTCCCGAGGATTAGACCCAGGCCAACCTCCTTCGATATAGTCAAATTTGAAGCAATCGATCTTCTTTGCCAGGAGGATCTTATCCTCCGCTGAAAATGAAACACCTTCTCCCTGTGTACCATCCCGCAAGGTAGTATCGTAGATTAAAATTTTGGATTTACTGCTCATTCCTGTCAACCCTTATCTTGCCATGTTTTAAAAAAGTATGGCGAATTTACCAATAATTGATAATTTAAGAGGCTTCTGTGAACGACCTTCTGGTTTTCAGTGGTAAATGATAGGCAAAGATGTCAGGGAGAGTATGTGTTTATCCAGTGTTTTAGAATGGATAAATTCATTGAAATCAGAGAGTTAGTTGTCCTTTGATGCTGATCGTCTATAGAGAAGCAGCCTCATAAAATCCTGCTAAGTCCTGATGTGATGTCGCCGGTGAAAGAGGCCGGTAGTTTTTACTAAGGAGTTGTAATCAGTTATACAGATCACAAATCCTAATTAATCAAATAAATCCCCATATCATGGGGCAGTAAATCTGTCGATTTATTGGTAGGATTTTGCGCTTTTCTCTTAACGGATTTTACCAGATAGGGTACTCTTTGTTGCACAAATATTTTTAATTCTTCGATCGTAATCACGCCATCGGATCCATGATCCTTTACGCCATTGATTTCAGTGAATATATCGGCATTCACTTTCTTACCATCAATTTCTACGGTTTCATTATGAAAAGCTTCGATGATCGCTTTTGTGAAAGCTCCGTTGCCCCAGCTTTCATCTTCATAAGAAAACTCCTGCTCAGCACATGAAGCAAAGATTTCCATACCTGCTGTCGCATTAATGAGGTCATTCATCATTTTGCTGGCGGCCGCATCGCTGAAAGAACGACTACCGGCACTACCACTATGACAGGCATCGATAAAAAGAAGCTTGTTACCATCCAAAGCTCTTAGCCTTTTTAATATATCCTCATTAAAATCAATGGTTGAAAGTTCTTCATATTGAGGATCATAGTCCGAGGGAAGCAGAACGTATCGATTTCC
The DNA here is from genome assembly GCA_041748995.1 of Saprospiraceae bacterium. GTDB lineage: Bacteria > Bacteroidota > Bacteroidia > Chitinophagales > Saprospiraceae > JABDMH01. Next base: position 1,887 of record JBGTCB010001012.1, read on the forward strand.
TTCAATGACTTTACCATGAGATGAAATAAATACTACAATCAGATCATTGTCCTTGATCGAATTATTCCGGGAAAGATTAAGAAAGGCTCTCTTAATATTATTCTCGGTTGTTTCTTCCTTTTTTGTCAATTCCAAAACGTTGACTTTGCGGAAGGTGCGACCTTTCTGATCACGTAACTTTCCATACATACCGGCAAATTTTTTCGCATCATTGACGGTGTATGCAAGATCTTCATGCTCGACTCCAATCGCCAGTACGTACAGATTTGGAGCTTCTTTGGTGACATAATTAAAAATTAACGGAGTACTTTTTCCAATGATTTCTTTCCCATCGTCATCGTAATAGACCACTTGTACTTCA
>JBGTCB010001013.1:0-10321 GCA_041748995.1 Saprospiraceae bacterium
TCCTGAATAATTTAGATCCAGCCAGGACCAGGGTTCGGATGATAAAGAGTCAAATTTATCCATCCATTAGGCGGAGCCGCACTTAAATGCTTATTTTCGTTGTTCAATTAAAGTGCGGTTGTGGATATGAAAGGATTCTCCTTAGTTCTCGTGTTCTTGTTTAGCTTCAGTCAGTGGTCTTGCATAAATGACGATTCTTATAAAGTCGCAGTGGCCGATCCCCAGTTTCTGGAGAATACGTTATCAAAACTAACTGATATCATTGTTTACGATATTTTTTCACCACCGGTAGCCAGCAGAATTTATGCATATGCCAGCATTGCCGCGTACCAGACTTTACAAAAAGGCTATCCTGAATATCCCAGTCTGGTGGGAAAGATTAATGACCTGGAAGAAATGCCACCTGCCAGCTCCGAACTGGTCAACTATGATATCGCGGGTGTTTTGGCTTTTGCCAGAGTAGGCAGAGCACTCATCTTTTCGGAACCCAAAATGGACGAATTCATCACCGAACTGAAGTCCAGATACCAGAAAGCGGGAGTTCCACGTAAAGTGATAGAGCACTCTGAAAATTACGCCAGGGAAGTACTGAATTTTATGATGGCCTGGGCTTCCAAAGATAATTATAGTCAAACCCGTACCTTCCCTAAGTTTGACATTCGCAATGACGAAGCCAGATGGCAGCCCACACCGCCCGGTTACATGGAGGGTATCGAGCCCCATTGGCGCGAGATCCGGACACTTGTCATCGACTCTGCTCAACAATTCACACCTCCTCTTCCTACAAAATACTCACTTGACAAAGACAGTGCTTTTTATCAGGATGTCCTGGAAGTATATGAAACAGTCACTAATCTTGATGAGGAACAGGCGGGTATTGCCCAATTTTGGGATTGCAACCCCTATGTGAGTCATCATAAGGGTCATGTGATGTTTGCGACCAAAAAAATTACCCCTGGAGGTCATTGGATGGGCATTGCGCAACTTGCGGCAAGAAAAGACAGTGCAGATATCATGAAAACAGCCAAGACCTTTGTGTACACATCTGTTTCACTGTTCGATGGTTTCATCGTCTGTTGGGATGAAAAATACCGAAGTAACCTACTCAGGCCGGAAACAGTAATCAACCGGCATATTGATGAGAATTGGACACCTTTACTCCAGACTCCTCCATTTCCGGAGTATACCAGTGGACATAGTGTCATTTCAACTGCTGCTGCCATTACCCTCACCAGCCTCTATGGGGACAATTTTGCTTTTGATGATACCGTAGAAATACCCTATGGTTTGCCAATGCGGTCTTTTGATTCCTTTCTGGAAGCAGCCTCCGAAGCAGCCATCAGTCGTTTGTATGGCGGCATCCACTACAGGCCGGCTATTGAAAATGGGGTAGAACAGGGCAGGAAACTGGGAACCTTTGTAGTCGACAAATTGGGGAGTTCCTAATATGTAAAAATCTTCCATCGAAATCCATTGGTGAATCCTTTCAGTTCCGCAACAAGCCGGTAACCAGTCTTGAGTTGGAGCACTCTACATTAAACCTATACCCAACCCTTCAGTCTAATCAAACGTAACTTCATAAGATATCTATCCGAAAATTTCGGCACGATATCGGATTAAGAAAGAAAAAGACTGCAAATAGTAAACACATGGGTGGATTTTCCAATTTCAGCTTAGATCCTTACAGCGGAGTGTGGAGTGAACAGCAAGCGGCTCACTTATTAAGGAGAACCATGTATGGCCCTCTGAATGAGACAATTGAGGAAGCTGTCAAACTAGGTCTCAATGGATCTTTAAAACAGTTATTTAAATCGCAACCATTACCAGATCCACCCATTAATGCTTTTTTTAATGGCGATCCTCTGGTACCTCTTGGCAACAGTTGGGTCGGAATTCCTTTAAGTCGAGTTGACGATATTAATCGTTTAATTACTAGCCGTTTACAGTCATTGGCATCCTGGCAAATGGGCCTTGCTCTGGAGGAAAACTTTTCGATCCGCGAAAAAATGACTTTATTCTGGTATAATCATTTTGTGACAGCCGATATCCGGGATGCTAATTTTCGTTATCACAACATCACCAACTACCGGCAAAATTTTCTGGGCAATTTCAGGGCGCTTACCAAAATGACCACGATCGATCCTGCCATGCTGCGATATTTAAATGGCAATCAAAACACCAGGATTAAACCCAATGAGAATTATGCCCGAGAATTATTGGAATTATTCACGATCGGCAAAGGTCCGTTGACCGGAGAAAATGATTATACAAATTATACGGAAGAGGATATTCTGGAAATTGCCAAAGTATTGACCGGTTGGCAGGATACCGGGTATCTCAATCGCCAGGGAGAAAGTGCCGGTGCCCGGTTTCGATCAAATCAACACGACACATCATTAAAAAAACTCAGCCATCGATTTAATAATATCGAAATTCCGGATATGGGGGATCAGGAATATCAACACCTGATCGATATTATTTTTATGCAGGAAGAAGTAAGCCGGTTTATTGCCCGAAAAATCTATCGGTGGTTTGTCTACTACGACATCGACCAGGACATCGAAAATAATATTATCGTCCCTATGGCCAAGATATTGAGGGACCATGACTATGAAATGTTGCCTATGGTTGAAGCATTGCTTGAGAGTCAACATTTTTACGATGATTATACTCAGGGCAGTATGATTAAAAATCCAATCGATTTTATTGTTGGTCTGCTCAAAGAATTAAATATTGATTTGGGGCCGGATCTAATTTCCAAATATATGCTTTGGACCCGGATCACAGGATTCTCGACATTATTGCAGATGACTTACTATGATGCTCCTTCAGTGGCCGGCTGGAAGGCATACCATCAAAGCCCATTGTTTTATCGCACCTGGATTAACTCGACAACACTGAGCAATCGATTATTATTTTCGACCATTTTACTCCAGGGCGTGGAAGCACAACGGGTAAGAATAAAAGCTGATTTATTAAAAGTCATTGAGGGAATTAAAAACGTAGCTGACCCCAATGAATTAATTAATGCCTTGGTTCAATATTATTTACCAAAGGACATCAGCCAGGAACAAAAGGATTTCTTAAAATCCATACTCATACCGGGTTTACCAGATTACGAATGGACTCTTGAGTACGATCTTTACCGTACAAATCCCGATAATATCGAATTAAAAACTGCGATTGAAAACCGGTTAAAGGGCATGTTCTACGGCCTGATAAGCCTACCTGAATATCAACTGAGTTAAATTTTCAAATAATCATATCTCAACCAAATATTCCATTAACCATGAATCGAAGATCTTTTTTAAGAAGCGGGTCGGTTTTGTCTCTTCCCATGATGCTGGGTGGCGTCCATGTGGGAGTCATGGCAAGCTCCAATCTCGCTTATCTGATGCAGGAGGAAAATGACCGGGTTTTTGTATTAATCCAGCAGAATGGAGGAAATGATGGTCTCAATATGGTTATTCCTATAGATCAATACGCTGCCTTATCCAGGGTAAGGTCTAATATTCTTATTCCCGAGAATGAGGTGATCAAATTAACGGATAAAACCGGCTTACATCCGGTCATGAGTGGATTAAAGTCCCTGTATTACGAAGCCACTTTAAATATTATTCAAAATGTCGGTTACGAAAATCAAAATCGCAGCCATTTCCGGTCAACCGATATCTGGGATACCGGATCCCGCGCTGAAGAAATATTAAATACCGGATGGATTGGCAGATACCTGGATTCCCAGCATTTTGGGTACCCGGAAGGCTACCCCAATACAGATAATCCACACCCTATTGCCATTACCCTGGGACCATCCGTTTCAGAAACCTGCCAGGGTCTGGCGTCTAATTTTTCGCTGGCTATTAATGATCCTTCATCCCTAATCACCATACCCGATAATATGGGAGGCTCTCTATCCGATCTGCCTTATGGTGAGGAATTGATCTTCCTCAGACAGATCGTGCATCAAACGAATGTCTATGCCCAAATTCTACAGGAGGTGGCTGCAAAAGGGAGCAACGTATCTACGCATTATCCGGAACCCAGAGCAAACCGTCTGGCCGATCAACTCCGGATCGTCGCCCAGCTGATATCCGGTGGGCTTAAGACTAAAATCTATATCGTGAACATGAGCGGATTCGACACCCATGCCAATCAGGTTGGTCAAACGGACGCCATGACCGGTAATCATGCCCGCCTTCTTTCGGAATTGTCTGAAGCGATCTTCGCTTTTGTAGATGATTTGCGCGTGCAGGGGTTGGAAAACCGGGTTATTGGTGCCACCCGTTCGGAATTCGGCCGCCAGATTGCTTCCAATGGAAGTTTTGGCACCGACCATGGCGATGCAGCCCCGTTGATCGTGTTCGGTTCCTGTCTCAATGCAGGGATAATCGGAGAAAACCCTCAAATCCCTGGCAATCCCGAACCCCAAAGTGGTGTTCCTGTTCAGATAGATTTCAAAAATATTTTCGGTTCCATTTTGATGGATTGGTTTGGCGCTAGTGAACCGGATATTCATCAACTTTTTTCGCACAATTTTGAACATATGCCAATTGTTAATGCATGCAACGCGACAACGTCATCTCATGCATTCTCAGATAGTCAGATTTATCAATTCCGTACGTATCCAAATCCCTTTTCTCTGAGAATTAACTCCGAATTTAATTCTCCCGGTAAAAGAATCCGGCTTAGTCTTACGAATTCGATCGGCCAGGAAGTATATCTGATGGAGGATAAATTTTTCCCGTCAGGAGCGTATAAGCTTTCGCATCAGGTACCCGAACTGGCACCCGGACAATATTTTTACCAAATTAAATCGGATGATTTTCAGCAGGTAATTCCGGTGGTGCATTTTTGATTTATGGAATATGGATTACGATTTAAGTTTGGTTCAGTTAGTTAATCTAAATTTCATGCTCTTAGTCTTCGACGTTATCTGCGTTGCAATATGCGGGATAAAAAATTTGCCCACAGATTCCACTGATGTTCGTTGACTAGTACCTTACATGTAAATCTTAAGAAAAATTTGGCAAATATTTAATCATCATGAGATAATTGAGGTATTGATAGACATTTGTCTTCTACGTTTATCTGCGCAATATGTGGGATAAAAAATTTGCCCGCAGATTCCGCTGATGTTCGCTGATTGTTACTTACAAGTAAAAATCTTCGCAAATTTGACAAATATTTAATCGGCATGAGATAATTGAAGTATTGATGACCATCTTGATTATTACTGTGAAGAAGTGATGAGTCATTTCACAAGAAACATAATTATGCAGCTTTTCCTATTACTTTTAGTATCCAAATAACCTTAATCTTCTGCGTTTATCTGCGAAATCTGCGGAATAAAAATTTGCCCGCAGATTCCGCTGATGCTCGCTGATTGTTACTTACAAGTAAAATCTTCGCAAAATTTGATAAACATTTAACCGGCATGAGATAGTTGAAGTATTGATGACCATCTTGATTTCGGTGAACAAGTGATGACTTTCTTTCCAAAAGGAGTTAAAATAAGCTGATCTTTTTACATATTGGAGGGTAGTGATTCAAAACATCAATCCATACCCAGTGCGAAGATTACTCCCAGATAATTTTCTCCTCACTTTCAAACCAGCTTTTCAAATTGGCACCAAACTTCTTCTCGACCAAATTTCGTTTTAGCTTTAAGGTGGGAGTGAGCATATCATTCTCTATGGTCCATCCTTCCTTAATGACTACTAACTTTTCCAGACGCTCATAAGATTCCAGCTTTTGATTCAACTCCGCCAGTATCTCAATAAGTTCTTTTTCCAGACTTTTCCGGGATTTCCCGGCTAATTCTTCGGATAAAACAACCAGACAAATCGGTTGCGGAATGCCGTAGCCCACCACACATGCTTGTTCAATCAGTGGATTATTCTGCATTTGCAATTCAATGGGGGCAGGAGCAATATATTTACCTTTGTCTGTTTTGAATTGGTCTTTAACCCGACCGGTAATGACTAAAAAACCATCTTTATCATATTCGCCAATATCACCGGTACAGAGGAATCCTTCTTCATCAAAGCTTTCAGCCGTTAATTCAGGCTCTTTATAATAACCTATAAATACACCAGGAGATTTTACCCGAATTTCATTCTCCGGTCCAAATTTGACTTCAAGGCCAGGCAGTGGCTTACCCACCGTACCAAAACGATTTTCATGCCGGCGATTCATGTGAGCATAAACACAATCTTCTGTCATGCCATAGACCTGTAAAATATTTATTCCCAAATTATCAAACCATTGTTGCAATTCTGCTGAAATGGGTGCAGCACCACTGAAAAAAAACTTTGCTTTAGCCAAACCGAGTTTTTTCCGGATACTCTTCCTGACCAGACTGGAAATAATGGGAATCTTTAATAATAAATCCAGGCGCTCCTGAGGCATTTTACTTAAAACTCCATCCCTGTATTTTGTCCAGATGCGTGGCACCGCAACGAATAAATCCGGTTGAGTTTCGACTAAATTTGCATTAAAGGTATCCAGCGATTCTGCAAAGGAAATGGTAGCTCCTACGCGAATGCCATAATTCTCCACCGCGACTCTTTCCGCAATATGACTTAACGGCAGGTAACTAAACATACCCGGATGCATCGGCAAACCGAGCTCTTTGATAATCATCCGCAACGTCTGTTCAAATGCACCGGTGGTATGCATGACTCCCTTACTTTTACCTGTGGTACCTGAAGTATAGATGATCGTGCATAACTCATCCTGCCGCCAATCATAGGTCTCTCCCATAGCTTCGGTTGACGCCACCAGATCTTCCCAGTAATATTGACCGGTCTCCCCATAGATTCTGGTGCTGATCACTTTACAAGCAACCGGAATTCCAGATGCTTGTGAAGCGTAGCTGTCCAGTTTACCCACCAAAACCAGCCTGGCTTCACTATGTTCCAGAATCTCCCTGATATGATCCCCCGACAAAGTGGGATAAATCGGTACGGAAACCAATCCACCCATCATTATAGCGATATCCGCCATAAACCAATGGGCACAATTTTTAGACAGGATCGCCACCTTATCACCCGGGTTTAAGCCCAGGTCCAGCATCGCTTTTGCCAGCGACCTGCTTTGCTCACCCGCCTCCGACCAGGTCCAGGTTTTCCACTCGCCATCGATGGCTTGCCTGAGAAAAACTTTGTCGGCAAGTTCGGTTTCCCATTGCAAAAAGTATTCAAGTAAATTATCTGGCTGCATGAGAATAAATATAGCAAATCAGGATTAAACCTGGAAAATTGATTTGGAATATCTACTGTACCATTGACCCTTTGGAAAACCAACCCAATTTCCTTATTTGAAGTCGAGGATTGATTGCACAACTTCATTCCAATGGATTTTTTCCTTCTGCAGTTGGGTGTCGGTCCATCCCATGTGTTCTGCAAAATATGGAAAGATCATCTTTTCCACCATTGCAATAGAGTAGGGAAGGAAAAATAACCGGCCGGTGCGTCTTACCAGGAAATCGAGAGGTTTGACCACCATTTCATGGGCACAGCAATAATCCAGTTCTGCAAGAATGAGAGCCTCTTCGCTTGGTAATGACTCATTTGTCCTCAGGTTTTCCAGGATCTTCCACGATTCTTTACCGTAGTTATGTACCAGGTATGTTGCATTAAATTCCGGAAGCTGCAACTGGTGAAGCTGTTGTTGAAGTTCCTTAATATACCATTGACAACCTGTAAAATCCAAAAATGGCTCCGCACTCAGACAAACCTCTTCTGTAACTGCAGGATGCTCCTGGAAGGAATCGGGATAGACCCTTCGTACCACTCTGTCGACGATTCTCTCCGCCATTTTGCGGTAACCTGTTAGCTTCCCTCCGGCTATGGATAGCATGCCATTCCCAGCTTCAAAAATTTCATCTTTCCGGGATATTTCCGAAGCTGTCTTCCCATCCTCATAGATTAATGGTCTTAATCCGGCCCAGGACGAGATGATGTCCGCTTCGGTGAGGGCTTCAATTTTAAAAGTCTGATTTATAGCATTTAATAGATAGGCGACATCCTGTTTTGTTACGGTTACCTGGTCTTTGTCACTCTCATAATAGGTGTCCGTGGTGCCAATGTAAGTCACTTCCAGCCGGGGAATTGCAAAAATCATCCGGTTATCATTGGGAACATCGAAATAAACAGCGTGGACAACGGGAAGCCTGTTTCTGGGTACAACCAGGTGAACTCCTTTGGTGAGATATAGTCTCTTTCCCGAGATGGTTTCAACCATACTACGTAACTCATCAACCCAAGGGCCTGCTGCATTAATAATATGGCGAAATTGTACTTTAATATGTTGATTACTCAAGTGATCCCGGCACCAGGCACCCGATGCCTGGCCGCTTTCCTCCAGAATATCAGTACATTCTATGTAATTGACTGGTAAGGCACCATAACGATATGCCGTTTTGATCACTTCAATGGTAAGCCGGGCGTCATCCGTGCGGTATTCAGCATAGATGCTACCACCTAATAATTTTTCTTCCGGAAGTAGCGGCTCAATCTCCAGCATCTCGTTCCGATCCAGCATACGTCGCTTATCTTCACCTTCCACATCTGCAAGAAAGTCATAGATATAAAGTCCGATAGAAGTCATTGTTTTTCCCAATGAACCACCCTGGATGAGGGGTAACACCATTTTTTCCGGTACGACCAGATGGGGAGCCAGGTGATGTAATACCGATCGCTCTTTCCCAACTTCTTTTACCAGTCCAAATTCAAATTGTTTAAGGTACCGAAGACCTCCATGAATCAGTTTGGTGGACTTACTACTGGTACCGGAAGCAAAATCATTTTTCTCGATCAGGCATACGGACAAACCCCGGGTTGCGGCATCAAGGGCAATACCAGCACCGGTAATTCCACCACCAATCACTAGTAAATCAAAGGTTTCGAGCTGGGCTCTTTTCAGAAACGCATCGCGATTCTTAACGGAGTAGGTTAATCCTTCATCCATCCCAGGGTCCTTTTTACCGCTTTTTTCCAACCACGATACATAGATTCCCGTTGAGCGGCCTCCATCTGCGGATCGAACTGCCGGTCAATTTGCCTTACCCTGGCAATCTCTTCCTTAGACCAGTATCCGGTATGCAATCCGGCAAGATAGGCGGCTCCCATCGCAGTTGTTTCGGTAACTTTTGGCCGTACCACCGGAACCCCCAGGATATCAGCCTGAAACTGCATCAGGTAATTGTTTGTAGTAGCTCCGCCATCCACATTAAGCCGATCGAGACTGATGCCACTGTCAGACTCCATCGCCTGCAGGATGTCTTTGGTCTGGTAGGCTAAAGAATCAATGGTAGCCCGGGTTATCTCTGCTGCGGTGGTGTCACGGGTCAGTCCGAAAATGGCCCCGCGAGCGTACATATCCCAATAGGGTGCTCCCAAACCTGCAAAGGCAGGTACGACATACACATCATAATCGTCTTTGGCTTGCATAGCCAGTGCCTCCGAATCTGCTGCCTTTTCGAAAAATTTTATACCATCACGCAGCCATTGGATGGCAGCACCGGCAATAAAAACACTTCCCTCCAGAGCATAATATACTTTGTCATCCAGCCCCCAGGCGATCGTGGTCAATAATCCATTTTTTGAAGGAGAAGCTTTTTCACCAGTTTGCATCAACATAAAACAACCGGTACCGTAGGTATTCTTTGCCATGCCTGGATCGAGACATTGCTGACCAAATAAAGCTGCCTGTTGATCACCGGCTACCCCGCGAATCGGTATTTTAACTCCATCGATTTCACAGTGCCCAAAATCAAAGGAAGAGGGTTTCACTGCCGGTAGCATAGACCGGGGAATTTGCAGGCGATCCAGGATCCATTCGTCCCACCGGAGATCGTAAATGTTATACAGCATCGTACGGGATGCATTTGAATAATCGGTTATATGTTGGTTGCCACCGGTCATTTTCCAGATCAGCCAGGTATCGATTGTACCCATTGCCAGCTGTCCCTGCATAGCCAGTTCGCGGGCTCCTGGTACATGTTTAAGAATCCACATGATCTTGGTAGCTGAAAAATAGGAGTCGACTACCAGACCGGTTCGCCGGGTGATTTCATCGGCCCATCCCTGGTCTTTGATTTCTTCGCATATGTCTGCGGTTCGTTTGTCCTGCCAGACAATAGCATTATATAATGGTAGTCCGGTTGACCGGTTCCAGACTACCGTGGTTTCGCGTTGATTGGTAATTCCGATCGCTTCTACATCATGACTGTTGATCCCTGCTTTTTCTATCGCCTCAGTCACCATCTGCATCTGTACCCGGCTGATCTCTTCGGCATCATGTTCAACCCAACCCGGGT
>JBGTCB010001014.1:0-1846 GCA_041748995.1 Saprospiraceae bacterium
TTGCCGTGGCGATGGATCTTTTCGGAATTCCTTTGGAGATACTTTAGATTTGGAGATTCGGAGTCATCTTTACCATCCTTGAGCCCGTTGGCACCATCTGCAATGAGCTCCTCAACGAGTTCGATATTTATTTCCGAAAAATTGTTAATGAAATTCAAAGGGTTCCGAATTTCATGGGCGATTCCAGCAGTGAGTGTACCAAGTGAAGCCATTTTTTCAGCCTGGATCAATTGAGCCTGTGCTGTCTCAAGGCTTGTAAGAGATTGACGCAATTCCTGCGTTCGCTCGCCGACCTGTAGTTCCAGCATTTCGTTTTGTGAAGCAAGCAATTCCTGCTTTTCCTTTTCCTTTTCGATTTTTACCCTGGCGATGTCCTTCTGTAATATATTGTACTTATCTGCCAGGGCAAAAGAGAAAACGATAGCTTCAACAGCACCAAAGAAAAAGAAAGTGGATGGAGATCTAAAATAATGAAAGAATTCTGTTTGAGGCAAAAAGGCAATCGCATCCACGCCTGCGTAATATATGAGCACGACTAATGACCCGGATAATAGAATCAACTGGCCAAACATGAAGAACCTGGCTTTGGTATATCCTTTGAAATAACTGATGATGGCCAGTATAAAGCAAATCATCACGATCACATTAGATATCATCACTCGGGATACACCCGTAAAGTAATGTAATCCTGTCACATTAGATAGAAACTGGAGGATTACCAGGACTATGAGAATCTTCAATACCGTGTCCCAAACAGGATGCCTGTCTTTTGTCGCTAGAAAACTTCTGACGAAATTGGCATATGAAATAGGAAAGATCAAGTCCGTAACCTGCTTTAGATAAAATGCGAATAATGGATAATCCGGAGTGAAAAATTGCGCCCAATTCGATGGCGCAGCAACAAATAATGTAGCAAAGCCGAAAGCTAAAAAAAGAATATACAGTGAATACCAAAAATAGGTATTATCCCGCAGGGAAATAAATAGAAACAGGTTATACAAGGCAAGACCAAGCATGATGCCAAAGGTGATACCATCCATGTAGTTGGTAAATGTTTTACTTTCCAATGCCGGCAGTGTCGGCTTGATTATGAGGTTTATGTTGTCTTCCCTACGGAACTGACCACTCGACTCAAAGTTGGCAACCACAAAATATTCAGTTCGTGGCCGGGCAAGGAACTTGTTATTATAAGGATTGCTCAATACACCGAACGGAATCCTAGTGACATGCCCGGTGGAATCGCGAAAATAAAGCGTCACATAATCCCAATAGTAGGATTCAAAACTCAGCCATTGTTCACTTTCAGTTGCATTTGCCAACTTAAACCTGGCCCAATAGTTATGCAACATGGGTTTTGCATCGGCTGTATTTGGTTTAAATAAATCATCTGAAGTAGCAAATAATGATTCCTGCGACCATTGGTGTTGTTCATCGCTCATGACTTCCAATTCGTCAATCAGGGTCCTGGGCCATTGAGATTCTGCCGATATTTCAATGCGCGTTTGAGCCTGAATGCTAAATGGATTACAGCATACCAGGCAAAACAGAAGCAGCCTATCTATATGTTTGAGAAACCAGAAGACTATATGTAAAGATCTTTTCATCTTAAAACTCGGTGACGCTACCTAAATTATCCGATGCGTGTATTGGCACTGGTAAAGATAGTCTTTGGTTTTAATTCTAAAATACAAAGCCCTTTTTCGTTGACAGCTCAAACCTGATTCTTTTTATCCAAATGTATATCTAACAAAACATTGCTCAGCAGTCCGTCGCTTTTCTGACCATTGATGTATTAGGCTCGGTTCATTATTTTCATTAAACTGTCATTGCCATAAACCTTTCCCCT
>JBGTCB010001015.1:0-5456 GCA_041748995.1 Saprospiraceae bacterium
AGTTGAAAGATGAGATTGTCAGCCGTAATCTCCCTACCCTGATTGAAGTTGATGGTGGAATCGGACCCCAAAATGCAGAATCGGTATTGAGAGCAGGAGCCGATGTTCTGGTGGCCGGTAGTTCGATCTTTGGGGCTAAAGATCCGGCTACGGCTATTAGCGTTCTAAAATCAATTGGAATGGATACCATTTTGGCCTAGTACACGTTTGAAAAAGATCCAAATCGTCTCCATGCGATATACATTTACGTTTTTCCTTCTTTTCGTTGGATTTTATCATCAGCTGGCTGGACAAACAGCAACGATTATTGGTCACATTAAAGATGCCGTCGATAGTCTTCCAATTGAAGTCGTCACGGTCTATGTGGAAGGTACAAACCGGGCGGTAGAATCGGATGAAAACGGCTATTTTCAGCTTGCGGTACCTGCCGGACAAACCAACGTCCTGGTCTTTTCGAGATTAGGCTACAAAGTCTTCCGTTTTGAAGTCGAGGCTTTGCTGGAAGCTCAAAATGTACGTCTGGATGTGGAACTGGTACCAAATAATACCAATTTGGAAGTGGTTGTGACAGAGAGCCGGGTGGAAGATGCAGGGATGATCAGGGAAGATATGGAGCAGTTGAAGTTGCTCCCAACCACTACGGGTAACCTGGAATCAGTCTTACCTCATATTGCTTTGGGAACCAGTGGTGGTACCGGCGGTGAATTGAGTTCTCAGTACAATGTACGCGGAGGCAATTATGATGAAAACCTGGTGTATGTCAATGATTTTGAGATATACCGGCCTCAACTGATCCGGGCTGGTCAACAGGAAGGCCTTTCATTTCCTAACATTGATTTGATAAGGAGTTTATCCTTTTCTTCGGGTGGATTTCAGGCGAAGTACGGAGACAAGCTGTCGTCTGTCCTCGATATTAAGTATAAAAGACCTGATTCAACCGCTGCCTCCATCGGAATGAGTTTGTTGGGAGGTTCGGCACACCTGGAGGGAAGCAAGACGCTGGGAAAGGAAGGCTTCCGCCGGTTCCGGTATTTGCTGGGAGCCCGGTATAAAACGAATGCTTACTTATTAGGGACGCTGGATACCAGAGGAGAATACATTCCCAATTTCCTGGATATTCAGGGATATTTTACGTACGATATTTCCCGTGATTTGCAAGTGGGCATTCTGGCAAATTTTAATGAAAGTGTTTATAAATTCAGGCCAACGTCGCGTTCGACTGCCCTGGGTTTGATTGATTTTGCATTGCAGCTCACTTCAGAGTTTGAAGGAGCGGAACTGGATGATTTCACTACTGGTTTAGGAGGTATCTCACTGACTTATCTTCCAGACCGCAAAAGGAATCCGTATTTCCTGAAATTGCTAACATCGGTCTATCGTTCGGAGGAGAGTGAAAATTTTGATATCCTCGGTTACTATCGTCTCAGTCAGATTGAAACTTCGTTCGGCAGTGACAATGCCGGTGAAGAAATTTTTGTTTTGGGTACCGGAGTACAGCATCTTTATACCCGTAATTTTCTTCAGTCGACTGTAGCCAATATTGAGCATCGGGGTGGTTACGAGATTCAATTGGACAATAATGTTGATTTAACCAGGAGTCACTTTCTCGAGTGGAGTTTTAAGTATCAGCAGGAAGATATTTTTGATCGTATCAACGAGTGGGAACGGCTGGATTCGGCAGGGTATTCTCTTAATTTTAATGAAGATCTGGTATTGGTTAAGAATGTGCTCAAGACCCGCAACGAGCTTACCTCTTCCCGGGTTTCCGGTTTTTTCCAAAACACGTACACGTTTTCAAAACCCGATTTGCATGAGATTAAGTTAACCGCCGGTGTAAGAGCTTCTTACTGGGATCTCAACCAGGAGGTCATCGTCTCACCCAGGGCTCAACTGTTATACAAGCCTTTAAACTGGCAAAGGGATGTTTCCTTCAAGCTGGCCACTGGTTATTACGCCCAATCACCTTTTTATCGGGAACTGAGGAGACCCGATGGTAGCGTCAACCGGGATCTTCAATCCCAGAAATCGGTGCATATCGTGGGAGGAATGACATTTGACTTTAATTCCAAAAATCGCAGCTCCACCAGGTTTAGGATGATAACCGAGGCATATTATAAGCGGTTGTGGGATTTGGTATCTTATGAAATCGACAATGTACGGATCCGTTATTCCGGTGAGAATGATGCCACGGGTTATGTGATGGGTTTTGACATGCGTTTGAATGGAGAGTTTGTCAAAGGCGCCGAATCCTGGGTGAATTTATCTTTTTTGAAAGCGAAGGAAGCAATAAACGGAATACAGCATGTCCGTATCTCGGAAGGAGGGAAGGATAGAGTAGATGTCGGTTATGTGCCTCGACCGACCGACCAATTCATGACTCTTTCCGTGTTTTTTCAGGATCATCTGAAGAGAAATGAAAATCTAAAAATGCATTTTAACTTTACTTTTGGAACCGGTTTACCTTTTGGAGTGCCGGGGAATAATTTGGTGATACGTAATCCTTTCCGTTTTAAGGAATATCATAGAGTAGACATAGGATTTTCGGCTCTGCTCTACAATGAAAGCTGGAAATCAAAGAGGCCTCATCATTTTCTTTCCTTTACAAGAAATACCTGGTTGAGCCTTGAGGTCTTTAATATGTTGCAGGTGGCCAATGTAGCATCCAATACCTGGATCAAGTCTGTTTATAATGTTCAATATGCCGTTAAAAACTTTCTCACCTCCAGAAGAATAAATGTCCGGCTTAAAGTTGATTTTTAACAACGGGATGAGGTTGATCCAGCCCGTTCATTGCGTAAAAAGAATTTCGGAATCCCGAGTTTACAATGAAACTTTTATTTACCTTTGCCGCCTTTGTTGAAATCCTGGTATTCGCGTGACGGATTATCTGGGTATGGTTTAACCACATAAATTTTAAACAATGGCAGTTAAGATCAGATTGCAGCGTAAAGGCCGCAAAAAATTTCCCTTCTATCATATTGTTATCGCTGACTCAAGGGCACCAAGAGATGGTAAATTCATCGAAAACATTGGCATTTACAATCCGATGACTAAGCCGGCAACGATCGAATTGGATCGTGATAAGGCATATGATTGGATGACAAAAGGGGCTCAACCTACGGAAACAGTCAGAGCGATTTTACGGTTTAAAGGTGTTTTGTATAAAAAGCATTTAATGGATGGCATCTCCAAGGGTGCGCACACGGAGGAGCAGGCAGTAACCAAGTGGAATGAATGGGTAGAAGCCAAAGAAACAAAAATCAGGAAACGCATTGAGCAAACGGCGGCTGAGAAAGAATCCTTAAGGCAAACGATCAGTGGTGCAGTACCTACCAAGATCGTCATCAAAGAAGATACTCCGGTACAGGAGAAACCCGTAGTTAAAGAAAAAGTAGAAAAAGAAACAGTAGAGCAGCCGGAGGTAGTCGCCGAAGCAACGAAAACTGCCGAAGAGATCGCACCTGCGCCAGATGCCAAGGAAACTCATAAAGCACAGAGCGATGAGGTGGTAACGTCGAAGGAAGAAAAGGTTACAGATGAAGTAACCCCTCCGACAAATGTGGAAGTGAAAACTGAAGCACCAGCAGCAGAGGTTTCTCAAAAAGAAGAATCCACTTCTGAAGTGACTGCCGATATCGAAGAAATTGTGGAAGCAAAAGAGGAAGAAGCAAAAGAGGTAGAAGTTAATGAGGAAGAAGTTAACGAGGAAGAAGTTAATGAGGAAGAAGTTAATGAGGAAAAGGCATCCACTGAAGAAATCTCAACTGAAGGAGAAAAGCCAGCCGACGAAGAAAAGCCGGCTGACGTAGCATAAGTCCCTATTAGGAGATTGACTGGCTTTTATTTATATTAGCCGTCCGAATCATTGCAAGAAAAATTGGACCTAGTAGCCCTTAAATGCGCTACTAGGTCCGTCTTTATATGACCATTGACAACCAGTAGAATATGAAAACATTACAGGAGCAGTATGTAGAAAGATTGGAAATCATCAAAGATGCCATTCAGGATTCGGAAGAATTGACGGCTTTTCTGGAAGGGGAAGAAGAAGATGATTATCTGAAGTTGCAGGATAAATATGAGAAATACATCAACGAACTCTATGAAGATGTTGCTGCTCAGGATCCACTGGAATTGTTTGATCTCGAAAAAAGGCTGATTGATCCTGCTTTTGAAGGATTGTTTTTTCCCCGTCTTTTGGGATATGCCGTATTACGTGGCGATCTCAACGATGAATTTAAATACGTGAGACCGCAGGAGCATTTCAAAGGAATTCTGATGTCGATGATCAGTTCACCTTATTTCGATATGATCAAACAGCGGGTAGGTCAGGCAATTCAGATTGGTTTTGCATTAAGTAGTGACATTTGGATTACCAATTTGCTGGAAGAGATTGAAAATAAAAATGTCAAACAATTTCTGTCAGTTCAGAAGATTGACAAGTATCATGATTTAAATAATCGCAAGGCTGGTTATCAGCGATTTCAGAAACAATTTCAAACAACAAATTTTCAATCCACGGATTTTCCTGCCACTCCCGGTGAGATGTCGAGTGGATTTGGATTGCTGCGTAAATTCCTTGAATTCCGGATTAAATCTGATTCGAATCACTCAAGTTATCATGAAGAACTTCTCCATTTACTCGAGGATAAAAAATTGTATGGCAGACAGCATGATCATATCCTTTCTCTGGTCATTAATTTTATTACCCTGACAGGCAAGGATCATGACCGTTTAAAAGCAATCCTAAATAGCCGAAGAAAGGAAGACAAGGATTTTGCAGACAAATACTTTGAATTATTGCACCGGCACCTGATGTCGGATTTACCATATAATCCAGATTGTGATTCAAGAGTGTATCAACTACTTAACCATAGTCTGAAGGATGATTTGGAGAATTACTATGCAGCATTGTCTGTCCTGGATCAGAAAGGGTTTGTTCATGAAGACTCTCTGGATGCAATCAGGCAATTATATAGTTTGTATGACGGTCTTTCCACGATAAATAGTTGTTTGAGAAATTCCGTATTAAGTCAGTTTGTGCGGGTACTTCGCAATTTGTCGGAAGATGCCTATCCTGACTACTTTGAATTAAACAAGACCTTTGTCTCCTATATGGATGTTTTCGATTTCCAGCAATTTAATCAATCATTGAAAGAAGAGTCCATTACTTACGTCAAGAAATTATTGAAAAAATATACAGATAAAAGGGGACGGGATTATCAGGACGTTAAGAAATTTGTTATTCCTACTTTTCAGGATTTGGGTTTTATGAAAGAAAAAGAAGTTATGGAATTGTTTAAAACCCGAAGAAAGAAAAAATCAGAGTAGGCTTCGAGCTTTATCGCCTCTAATCAATTTCAAATCGATAACCAACACCCCGGATTGAGATAAAATACTCGGGTTCCTTTGGATTTTTTTCAAAGTATTTTCTGAAAGAAAGAATAAAATTATCGATC
>JBGTCB010001016.1:0-6267 GCA_041748995.1 Saprospiraceae bacterium
TATTGACGAGAGGCTGTACAAATTGATTTCTCAGTTACCTCACTGTTTAAAGCAAGAAATTTTCTTACACATGGGCTACCTGGTCTGCCCTTGTCAATCAAAGATCGCTTTTCCTCATCTTTCGTATTCCCTTTCAGGTTGTTAAAAGGAACTCCCAAAGGCGAAATATTACTTAGATACAGATCATCTTCCTTAGCTTCAACCAATTTGTTCAGAGTAGGATGGTCAACGTTTGTTACTTCAGGCACCAGTAGAAAAGGAGAGCCCCATCCCACGGAATCAATCTGATAATGGTCAATAAGAAACTGATGCTCTTCGGCCGTACCCACTCCGCCCTGAGCGGTTATTCTTAAAGGTAACGGCATTGCAGATACCGGACGATTTTTCCTGGATAGTCCGATAACATACATATCATGCAGCGTTTGGAGTAATTCCTGTCTATTATCCCTGAATTCTGCCAAAATTGGCCCCATAAGATATCCATCTGTTGCAAATGCATGGCCACCACAATTGAGCCCCGATTCAATTCTGCATTCTGAAACCCAAAGCCCCTTTTTTGCAAAAAATTTACCTTGAATAAGCGCCGACCAGTAATCGCTTACTTTTATGATAATTTTCTTCTTTAATTCTCCCCGTTCGTCAGAATAAAAATCCTCAAACTCTTCCACATAGCTGTACAACCTTGGGTTCATTCCTGCGGAAAATATAACAGAGGAAATCAAATCACTCGATGCATATCCTCTGAGGGCGGCATGGGCGTCATTATATTCAACCGGCAATTTTTCCCCATTCCGGTAGTTTTCCTTGTCAACCTTCGTCATGATGTTTACATCAATACTTCCTCTGGACAAGTTTCCATTGATCCAATTCGCAATCTCATCTAAGCCCGGTGATTTTTTCATTAAACTCCTAAATCCCTGCTGAATATCGGAACTGTCAGGGAAGCTGTCAAAGTATCTTATTCTTTCAGCATCACTCTTGATGAGCGCAATCTTTAATTCATCCAATTTCATCGCTGAAATATCGTTTAACAAATTCAGGTAAGCAGTAATTCTTTTTGCCCTGAAGTCCTCCACTTTATGAGGAATCTCAGTGTAAGATAATTTGTACTTACTGCAATACATTTTTCTCATTTTCTCAAGCAAAATATCATCACCAATGGAAATTACAGAGTCAATTCCCAAATGAGAAACCTTCAATGGCGTATCCACAGTGAATCCAGTTCCCATAACAGGAATGTGAAATGAATGTCTCTTTATCATAAACATATTTCTTATTTACAACCCAATTAAACAATTAAACATTTCTGGGAGATCCGGCCGGAGATTTTTTTAATGTTTATTTGTTTAATTATATTACTTCATTTCGTCTTTGGATTTCAGGTACCTCCCGATTAAACAATTCAACAATTCAACAATTCAACAATCCCCTCAAAACCCCAGTCCGGCATGAACCCCCAGTACATGGGAATAATTCAGACCAGGTTGCGGATTAAATCGGCCGGGCGCCACGATCTCAATAAAAACCTTCATGGCCTGGTTTACCGGAAAGGTCTTGTTGAGTAGCGGAGTAAAGCCCCACTGGCCCTGACCGGTCTCAAAAGCGAGCCGTGCTCCCAGGGTAAATCCGCCTCCCAGCGGCACCAGCACTCCGGGGTGATATAGCAGGTGCACATTGAGATCGATCCCTTCATCGGGCAACTGGGAGATAAAGGGTACCACCTCCAGATCAATAATGGCCCGGCCGGGTGTGCGCAGACTCACTCCGATAGGTAGTCCAACCGAATAATCATGGTATCCAAATAAATGGTTGATATACCCCTTCCCGATGGAATACAGTGGCTGAACCACCCCGATATGATATCCCATCAGAAGGCACCCCGGTTCCTTTTCCTCATGAATCACGGGATTCTGAGCACTGGATCTGACCGGCCAGGCCAGCCATATAATCGCAAAAACTACAGTTAATATGTTCGTCTTATTCATGGGTAATCGGATTAATAAACGTTACAATTTTTTCCTCCACGACAAGCTATTGACCTTACGGCCAATTTTCTGTCCTAACCCGGAGCCCGCTTCAGCATCGATACGGAAATGTACTCCCAGTGGAATCCGGGAATAGGCATTTTCTGACGCCATTTCATAAAAGCTTCCAAAGGTCCGGGGTGTCGACCGGAATTCGGTCCTGCCCTCATGACAACGGTCGACCATGGCATAGTTGAAACCAAAAATATCGGTTAATACTTCAGCAGCTGCAGCACCAAACGTTGCATGACCAGAGGGATAGGAAGGAAAGTTCGGGGTAAAAAACGATCCCGATCCATCCGGACACATT
Source organism: Saprospiraceae bacterium (assembly GCA_041748995.1). Taxonomy (GTDB): domain Bacteria; phylum Bacteroidota; class Bacteroidia; order Chitinophagales; family Saprospiraceae; genus JABDMH01. The sequence continues at coordinate 2,335 of JBGTCB010001016.1, forward strand.
ACTGTATTCCAGCTGCTCTCACCCATTACCTGATGAATATAATCCACCGGCCGTATCGTGTTGTAACGGTATTTCTCCCCCCAGCAACGCACTCCGGCATCATTGAGTGCCATTCCCACCTTGACGTAGGCATAAAGCGCCACATCGAGACTCACTTTTTCCTGAACGATCACCTGGTTGGCTACTGCGAGCCACCGGGCCGCAGGGGTAAAAGTAAGGATCGGACAATCATCGCTCCAGAAGTCGGCGATCCAGGCATCCTCGCTGTTATGCCCAGATTTGACCAGATTCACAATGACCATTGTCTCATTGGCCTGAGCATAAAACTGCGAGTGGGGATCCCGGCTGAAGGGAACCGGTGGTGGCACATTGTCATCGGCCGAAGCCGCAAACGTGCGGACCTGGCCCCAGAAAGGTAATAGCGCCGGTGTATAATCCGGATAGGTTGGCTGCCAGGAGCCCTCAAAAGACGGTGGCGCATAATTGGGATTGGTATTCTTCAGGTACCCTTCGTGCCCAAGGGCATCGGTCTGCGACCAGCGGTATACGGCATTACCCACTGCAGTACCAAAATCCTCTGAACGGTTGTAGACATCCAGTGGTATTTCACCATTGTACCGGAGCGCATATTTTTGCCGCAATGAAAACAACTTTTGCTGCTGGGCTGCCGGAGCAGTGGGGAATAATTGTGTAACAATTGCGACATAGGCGGCGTGGACACTGGTGGGCCAGTGGTATTCCACTTCGGGTGAAATATCCGGCAATTCCAGACCAGGCAGCTGACCGGCCATGGAATGATAGTCCAGACTCATTCCCGGAATCGCCGCCTCATAGGCCGCCAGTCCGGTGTAAGCAGCCGCCCTCGCCGATACGGGAGGACGGTATCCGGGAGTGAACCGTTCCAGATCTAGAAACAGATTCATCCACTCAAGGGCAATCGTGTTGTCAAAATCGGACGTCCGGGCAAAAACATCGACCGGGTCGGGATCTTCGAGGAGCTCATCCTGACGGCAGGAAATCACACCAAAGATCAACAGGAATAATAACCACATTCCTGATTTTGTGATAAAGATTTTCATAATTCTGGAATTTTTAATTTGTATTAGGTTTAGGTTTACATTTTTTTTAATTACTTAAATATTTTATTCTTCTATCAAGCCAGAGATATTAGCTCACCGGGACAAAACATGAGTGATTTAATCCTTAATTCCCGTCACTACGAACCAGTGGTTTTTTACTCATAGAAGATTTAATTAGTTGAATACAATTTCTTCTTCCGAGACAGTCTCAGATTCCGGTTCCAAAGTGGCATCGTCCTCTTCAAAGAGAAAATGCTGCTTATCCGATTGCTTCATGCCCCTTACTCTGGTGATCATAAACCAGGTAAGCGGAATAACTCCGGCGCCATAAAACATCAGGGCGCCAATACCCCGCAGCCAGGTCAGGGTCTTAAACGTATTGCTGCCGATAAAATGCTCGGAACGGGCATACCACAAACCCTGATCCAGCACTTCCTTAAGCTGGATAGCCCCGGCCGGAAACAGATCGAGCATCACCATCAGCATCAAGCCGATATTGATGCTCCAGAAGGAAAAACTGACCAGATTCTGGTTCCATTGAGATGGTTTCAACACCAGTTTGGTGGCAAACAGCAACGCTGCCAATGAAATATTACCGTACACACCCATCAGGGCGGCGTGCGCGTGATTAATGGTCAGATAAGTGCCGTGCTCGAAATAATTCATGATTGGTAAATTCACGATGATTCCCATAACCCCGGCACCGAAAAAATTCCAGAAATTCACGGCGATTAAAAACATAAATACTTCCGGATAGCCAAATTCACCTTTGATTTTGTGGCCACCGGTCACCATCAGCTGAGGCATATTTTTAAATCGCCAGGCTTCGACGGTGAGCAGGATCAGGGGTACAAACTGCAAGGTGGAAAAAACACTACCCAGGGCCATGGTGGCGACCGGTTTGGCATTCCAGTAGAAATTGTGGGAAATACCCAATAATCCCGTTCCGAGAAATAAGATGGTGGCAATATAAACCACCCGGATGGCGGCCTGACGGCTTACCAGTCCCATCAGTACCAGCAGGTAGCTGACGATGACCGTAATAAATACTTCAAAGAATGCCTCGACCCACATATGGACTACCATCCAGCGCCAGAAATCCGCGATCACAAAATTGGTGTCGGGCTTGGCGACAAATCCGGAAATAAACAGGAGTGGAATACCAATGACCGAATACATGATCCAGTTGGGCAGATTCCACGGTTGCTTTCTTCTGAAAGCCGGTTTCAACCCCCGGTATACAATATATGCCCAGAGGACAAAACAAGCCATCAATAGTACCTGATAGACTCTACCAAAACTGACGTATTCCCAACCCTGATGCCCCAGGGCATACCAGAGGTCACCCAGATAACCCATAGGACCCAGGTACATCCCAGTGATTGAGCCACCGACCAGGACAAACAGCAACGCAAATAAAATATTGACCAGCCGCCTTTGTCCGGGGATTTCCTGCTTACTCAGGATCGGCAAAATAAAAATCGAAGAGGCGATCCAACAGGTCGAGATCCAGTAGAGTGAGAGCATCAGGTGCCAACTACGGATGATGGGGACCGGCAGCACCGAGCTGGTATGAATACCAAACCAACCCAGAAAATCGATGAAATCATTAAGGGTCAAAAATCCGCAGGTGACCTGGAGAAAAAACAGGATAACGGCCACCACAAAAAATTTGAACGTAGCCCGCTGGGAGGGGGTGGGTGAAAATTTCTTCACCCGCTGGGGCGTCAACAGAGGACTGGTGCCCTGATGAAAATACTTGTTGGGTAACTGATTGTACTGACCGATAAAATAAAGTACAATTCCACAGGCCAGCACAAATCCCAGAAGACCCACCACGCTCCAAAGGATCACCGGTGAGGTGGGTGTATTTCCGGCGTCGGCGTCATAGGGCCAGTTGTGGGTGTAGCTATAATTCGTCCCCGGCCGTTCTGCCACACATACCCAGGCGGACCAAAAGAAGAAATCACTGAGGTTGGAAATCTCCACCGGATCGGAAATATAATTGGGTGGAGGAAAAGATCTGGGGTTGGGATTGCGAAGAAATTTATCCAAATAAAATTTTCGCAGATTGGTAGCTGCAAATACCTGGCCATTACCCATGGTGATGCTTTCGGTATTTTCATCGTAGCGGTTGCGTTTCAATTCCTCCTTCACCTGCTCGCCGATTACTTTTGTAGTAGTAGCGTCGGGAGTTTGTTTTCGCTGTTCTTCAAAATCCCTCACCGCAAACTGATTCATCGACAGCACCATTTCGTGCAGGGCTTCCGCGGTAAAATCCGGTCCGCGCTGGGCACCATCCCCAAACAGGGATCCATATTCCATCAGGGCGTATTTATGAAATACTTCCTGTCCGGCGGTGATGTCTTTTGAGGCAATGATGGTTTCACCGGCCTCCGATTTAAAATCGGCAATGGGTGGTGCATCGACATAGGTTTGATAGCCGATCATAAAAACCCCAAGCGCACTGATGACCAGGATAAAGAGCAAGGGCTTCCACCAGTTTTTGGTATTCATAAAAAACGAAATACTTCTTTTTATGTGGTTGCCATTCTGATTTTCATTAGATTCCATATAGGAGAGAATTAAAAGTTTGATTAAATCCTTAAAGAGCTCTTAATGAGCCTTCCCAATCTTGATAAGACAATATTAGCACCACAATTCTGGCAAAATAGTGTTGTTTAATACCTCACATTATGTTATTTAGCATAATACCGGCACCGCTGATAGTTTCCGAAGCATCACTGCAGCCCTCCGTCTACTGCCCTGATTAAATAGAGGTGCCCTTGAATTAATATCATATTGATATTGATATTGATATTGATTAATTGATATTAAAATACTTATGAAAGCA
>JBGTCB010001017.1:0-2001 GCA_041748995.1 Saprospiraceae bacterium
AATTCATTGGCAAGAACTATAGCCCAGTCCGGCGATTTAGATAGTCATGGTTGTTTCGATTGATCTGGGCTTCGAAGTCAACCCACGCACTTCTCTCACCTGGAAACTATCTCAGATTGATCTCGAACCTATAAGAATTCATATTTTGGAAATCATGGCGACATAAATCAAAGGTTTAATGTGAGCTTCAAATTCTGTCAGATTAAGGAGTCGGGAAGAGTTCCTTCTTCCAGGTCCTACTACCCCTATCATCTGAACTGCAAAAGTAGGTCCGTTGAAGTTAGTGTTTAACAAATTGATTACTCAATGGAGAACATATGTTAATAGAAAGATATGCATGATAAATTCATTGTGAACATAATGTTAAATAATAAAAATAAGTGAGAAAATTTTTTGAAAACAGGGAAAATTGCTTACTTTTGACCTCAACGTAGTATTTAGCTCTAAGCATTTTTTTTTAAACACACTTTTTTTTTAAACACTGAAACCCGTAAGCACCCAATTTGTCTATTCTATCCGTAGTTTAGATTCTCTATTCTCCGTAGTTTAGCTATAAGTTTTACGGGACACGCTTAAAACTATGATTTCCAAAAGACAATACCTTGTCTTTGGAAGGCTGTTTTATGAATGTCTTTTACTGAACTTGTGCATTTTATTAGTTCTAGTTATTAGAACACCAGATCTATTAAACAGCTTTTCAGATCAAGGTTTTCACCAAGACCTTTGGACTCTCTTAGTCGTATTCAACGTCAGTTGGGTAATTATCCTCCTGGCTGATGGCGATCCTGAGAGTCATATTATGGGCTCTTTTCAGGAAAGGAGCAGGCAAGTCATACGAAATGGATTCATTTTCATTGGTATCATGGCAACCCTCACAATTTTACTGAAAATTGAGTATTTCAACCGATCTACCCTTTTAGCTCCCATTTTCCTTTTTAGTACCTTTAATATCGTGTTGTTAAAGCCACTCTTCGAGTTTATGAAGAGGCGAAACCGTTTTTCCACCAATAACTATAATGTTCTACTAGTTGGCAGTGGTGCTGGTGTTAACAAGATTTCCGCATTTGCCAAAAAAGCTCACCTGGGCTTTGAACTCGTTGGCGTAGTAGGCGACGAATCACTTGAACAATACAATCGTTTGGGAGGGTTGAACGACCTGGATAGTATATTGGATTCCCGTCACATTGATGAAATTTTTATCAACCTTCCACTGCAGCAGGAGGACGATATCAAAACAGCTGTCAAGACGGCGGATTTACGCGGTATCCGGGTAAATCTTGTACCAGAAACTCCCTTATACTTAGGTCAAAACTATCGATCCTATTCATTAGACGGCAGCCAGCCGGTTTACCAGTTACGAAACAGTCCCCTGGACAAGTTTAGAAACTACCTTTGGAAAAAAGCCTTTGATCTTGTTTTCTCCTTACTGGTAATGATTCTTTTATCACCCTTGATGCTGATTATTGCAATTATTATCAAGATTGACAGCAAAGGCTCCATCTTCTATGCGCCAATTCGTAAAGGGGAAGCAGGTTCTACCTTTAAATGTCTGAAATTCAGAACGATGTCCGACTGTGATGATCCTCTGAATGGTACCCGTTCCACGGTAAAAGATGATCCCAGATTGACCCGTGTAGGAAAATTCCTGCGAAAATATGATCTCGATGAATTACCTCAGTTTATCAATGTGATCAGAGGTGAGATGAGTGTGATAGGACCACGACCCCACCGGGTAAACCTGCAAAATGACTTTCGCAAGATCGTCAATGACTATATGGTCAGACATTACATTAAACCAGGTTTGACAGGCTGGGCACAGGTAAATGGCTGGCGAGGTCCAACTGAAACCAATCTACAGAAGACAGAAAGGATCAAACACGATTTGTGGTACATCGAGCATTGGAGTTTCTGGCTCGATGTTAAAATCGTCTTTCTGACCGTCTTCGGTCGAAAATCAAGAACCAATGCTTTTTAATTTAGTACACCCTGCTTTTCAATAGA
>JBGTCB010001018.1:0-2418 GCA_041748995.1 Saprospiraceae bacterium
GTAATGATAAATTACAAAAAATGTTCTTATCGTTTTCTATTAGTTGCTCTTATTCGTAACCGCGTTGATGATCAATGGTCAGAACTCTTTTTTTATTTCTTGTACTTTTGGCTTGAACCAAAAGTACCAAAAGTTCAAGGCTTTAAGGCTAAGCCTAAAACCGGAGGGGAAAACCTAAATTCTAAAAACTCACCCTGGTAGAGCGTTCTTCGAGCCTGGGTTTGGTAGTCATTGGAGTTTTGCTCTTATACTCTGGTGCAGGCTCATACAGTTTAGAATTTTTTACGGTTTTCCCCTCCGGTTTCTTCACAGCTTAGCCTTAAGGCCGGTCTTAGACCTTTTACAAAAGGTCTTTGTTAAGTCGTTGCGTCTGGTGTCCGGAGCCTTTATACTCATTCGAAAGTTCGGGCTAGTTCAAATAATCGAACAAACAATTCAACATTTAAACCGCTTTCTATGCTACGGTGTCCCTCTTTGAACGGCAATGGATTAGAGAAGCAGCATTTTTCGAGCTGAAGTGAATGAGCCGGGCAAAGCACTTTAGGAAAGGTGCACTTTTTTGGTCTCCGACGGCCATAGCCTATCACCGATAGCCGAAGCCTTTGGGCGAAGGACTATGGCGATGAGACGTTCGTTTTTTGAGCACGCAAAAAATGAACAAAAAGATTATATATAAACAGATGTGATTTTTAATTGAAAAACGTTTTGGACGCTATTGGATTGAGATGGGAAAATACCTCCTACGTAAAATCGCGATGAAAGATCAAACTCGTAGTACCGTTGTCTACATAAATATTCTGACCGGTGATGCATCTGGCTAAATCGGATAATAGAAATGCCACCGGGTTGCCAATATCCTCGGGCCGGATATCGTAGTTGAGTACCTGGTGGTTTTCAATCAGATTGCTTACCCACTTGTTGGGATCATCGCTCCAGGTTTTTATCAGATCGTAATTCTGATCAGCATGCACATATCCGGGACCCACAGCATTTACCCGGAAACCCAGGGGGCCGACTTCCACCGCCATGCCCCGGGTAAGTCCAATGACTGCATTTTTTGCACTGCTATAAAGAGCATACCTGGATTGAGTCGAATGCGCCTGTATGGACGAAATATTGACAATGTTTCCCGTTTCACCCCTGGCCAGACACTCCTTGATGAAAATCTTCGACAGACGCCAAACGGATGTAACATCCACATCATACAGATGGGCGAACTCCTGTTCTGTGGTTTCGTGGGCGAGCCTACTTAAGCCAATCCCTGCATTGTTAACCAAACCATTGACCCCACCACAGAATGCCCGTATCTGGTCAAACATCTTATGGACTTCCGCTTCATCTTTGAGGTCAGCCTTCACTGTCAGTGCATCCGGATAGGACTCAGCTGCCCGGGCCAGACTTCGATCATCAATATCATTGATGACCATCTTGGCACCGAAATGATGCAATGCGGCACAAATGCCTGAACCAATGCCGGCTCCGGCACCACCGGTGACCAGAATACGCTGACCAGACAGATCCAGTTCTTTCATTTTCATGTTACATGATTCCATAGGTCCTGAATGCTTCAACAGCACTCATGCCCTCTAAAATTGCTTTGTGTACTGCCTTCTCACCGGTGGCTTTGGCCATAGCATTTTCGATAATTTCCTCCTGACGCGAAGCCGGTATTATACAGACACCATCCAGATCTCCAAATATGATGTCGCCAGGGTTGACCTCTACATTCCCGACTTTTATTTTCAACCGGAAATCAGCCACCGTGCCCCGGGGACCCTGATCCGGAGCATATCTTCCCCGACTGAAGGTGGGAAAGTTCTGTTCAAGGATACCATTGGTGTCCCGGCTATAGCCGTCCAGCACCGCTCCACTGGCTCCGAGTTTTATTGCCCGGGCACTCATAAGTTCACCCCACAGGGCATAACCAGGTGAACCACCACTGGCGAGATAGACTTCATTGGGCTGAAGGTCATCCAGTGCCTCCAGCATCAGACCGAAGGGTTTCTCCTCGTGGAGATACCGGTTCTTTTCTTCCAGATCCTGAAGCAATACGGGCATTGCCCGACCCAAAATGACCATGTCATCTCTCAGCGGTTTGATGTCCGGTGACAGAAATTGATGCATCAATCCGAGTTGGTCCATGACATCACCAATTACCGCAGTAAATAGAAATTTACGGATCGAACTGAACAAATTCTGATCAGTGTCAAAAGAAGTTATTGGCATTTAATTGTTTGTTTTTTATTTAATTGGGAATTATTGAAGAATTAAATTCCGATTTAATTGGTAAGAAATCACCGGCCGGTTGTTTATTCCAAAAATTAAAAATTCGTCATCACCGATTTCAATCTGCACACAGCTTCGTACATCTCCTGTTAAATCCAAACCGGTTTCACTGGAAGGAACTATTTTAAAAGT
>JBGTCB010001019.1:0-5020 GCA_041748995.1 Saprospiraceae bacterium
GGAAGATGAAAAATTGGCAAACAGGATATTTTCGCTTTATGGAAATTTAATGTCTGATTCAGCCTGGCCAATACTCGACACGACGGAATCAAGATTTGTCACAGAAAAGAAAATTGCGGAGCGCATCAATGCATTGTCTGAACCGGCCAAAAGTGATTTGATGAAACTTACTGCCCATCCTTATGTATTGACCAATAAAAGGCTATGGAAAAATTACTTTATGTTGGCTATCAGTCTACCCCTTGCGGTTATGGGGTTTGTTTTGAATGCCATCCCATTTTATCTGGCGAAGTACATTGCGGATATGAAAATCAGACAGGTTGAATTCTATAGCCCGGTTCGCATGGGATTGATGTTGGTGTTTTATCAACTTTGGCTTATTATTTTTTTCATCCTTTTGGCAGTTTTCTTTGGTTGGTATGCATTGTTAGTGATCTGGATCTTGCCACTAAGTGGCTTTGTTACCATTTTATGGAAAGAGGCTTTTGACCGAAGCAGAGACTTGCGAACCGTCAATCAATCGATTCTTCGGAAAATAGAGGACATTCTTTCGCTAGGAAATTCAGTTGATCAGGATTCCAGGGTTTGAAGTTACGGTCGAAAATATTAAGAGTCATGGCCCCCCGAATCAAGATGGGTTATAGTTCACGAACTTAATTACCTAACTCCTCTGCCCTTTTCAAAGCAGCCTGGGCCCCGCCTTGCAGATGAGTGGCTACTTCATGTTCATTAAAATATTGAAGGGCGGCTTCGGTGGTGCCCCCTCTTGAAGCTACTCTGCTTATCCATTCATTGCAGGTAAAATCGTTTTTATGAAAAAGATCCACGGCTCCTTTGAAAGTCTGTAGCGTAAGCAATTCCGCTTCCGGAGCACTGAATCCCATCTTCTCAGCTGCTTCAATAAAGGCCTGCATACAATAAAAAACATAAGCAGGTCCACTACCCGAGATTGCCGTAGCTGCATCCAATAGCGATTCCTCTGCTACATATATGGCTTTGCCCGTTGTATTGAGCAGATTTTGTACCATGACCAACTCAATCCTGGTGACGTCATCGCTGGAGCTGAATACAGTCATGCCCATGCCAATTTGTGCCGGCAAATTAGGCATGGCGCGGATCACTTTTTTAACACCGAGCTGGGTTTGGATCGTGTCTATTTTAATACCGGCCATAATCGACAGGAATACCTGTTGGGGGTCGATCATGTGTCGGATATGGTCAAATAACTGAGACGCATCCTGAGGCTTAACCGCAAGGATAATCAGATCAGCGACAGGCAGACAATCATTGGGTAACTCGTGCACCGTACCGATGTTTTGCTGTGCAAGTTCAGCAGCTTTCATTTTCGATTTCTCCAGTATCATCATTTCTTCTGGTTTCACAATATGTGAGTGCAGAAAACTGGTAGCGTAGGTTTGACCCATATTACCTCCGCCGATGATGAGAATTTTCATCTTGTGGTGATTTATTACATTTACAGAAGACCCCAAATGTAGCAATTCTAAACTAGTGGCAATGGTGAGACTCTGTTTCAATGCGATGACATGTATGATTTTAATTTGTACTATGGCCTGTTCCCCGGATAATAAACCAATGGAGGTAAGTCAACTCTCGTCAGAAAGACCTGAATATGTGCTGGTCATTCACGGTGGAGCAGGAGTTATTACTAAAGAAAATATGAGCCCCGAAAAGGAGACAGCCTATTTGGAAGCTCTTAACCAGGCCCTCGATATTGGTCGGGATATCCTGAGCAGTGGAGGTAGCAGCCTTGATGCCGTCGCATCGACCGTGGTTTTTATGGAGAACAATGCTTTATTTAATGCAGGTAAAGGCTCTGTCTTTAACCATGAAGGTAATAATGAAATGGATGCTTCGATCATGGATGGAAGACAGTTAATGGCTGGAGCTATAAGCGGTGTCCGACACATTAAAAATCCCATCCTGGCTGCAAGAGCAGTTTTGGAAAAATCAGAACATGTGCTTTTGACAGGGGCAGGAGCAGAAAAGTTTGCAATTGAACAGGGAATCGACACCGTTGATCCATCCTATTTTTTTACTCAATCAAGATGGGATGCCTTGCAGAAGGTGCTGGAGGTAGATCCGGGATCAACCGAGCTTGATCACAGTGATCGAAAGCATGGTACCGTAGGTGCAGTCGCATTAGATCATAATGGAAATCTGGCGGCAGCTACCTCAACCGGGGGGATGACCAACAAGCGATATAATCGTATTGGCGATTCGCCCATTATTGGTGCGGGGACCTATGCCAATAATGTTACCTGTGCGGTCTCCTGCACAGGTCACGGAGAGTTTTTTATCCGATTCGCCGTGGCTCACGACGTTTCCGCACAAATGATGTATGGTGGCCGGAGTTTGCAGGAAGCAGGTAATTATATTATCCATGAAACACTGGTCCAGGCAGGAGGGACAGGAGGTTTGATTTCTGTTGATAAAAATGGCAATATTCACATGCCATTTAATACTGCAGGCATGTACCGGGGCTTTGTAAAACCTGATATCAGGGAAGTAAAAATCTACAAGGAACAGAATTGAGTTAGTGCTTTTTGACCATTTACCATAAATAAACCTAAATAACCTGGTGTCTTCTTCAAAAAAAGAGTCATGCAACTAAGTGTGATCATTCCTACCCTGAATGAGGCTGATAATATTGATGAGTTGTTAACTTCTTTGTCGGGGGTGACGTTGGGAGAAAATGTGGAGATTATTGTGGTTGATGGCCAGAGTGATGATGCTACTTTGTTAAACTGCAGTAAGTTTGATCATGTCAAGGTCATTTCAACGGATAGGGGAAGAGCTCATCAAATGAATAGGGGAGCTGACTGTGCTAAAGGCGAGGTATTTTATTTTCTCCATGCTGATACCAGACCACCGGATAGTTTTTGCGATGATATCACCCGTGCGTTTGAGGAAGGTTTTGAAATGGGGTCATACCGGTTCAGATTTGATAGTCCGAAAGGCCTTTTGAAGATTAACAATTTTTTCACCCGATTTAATAAAATGTGGGCAAGAGGTGGTGATCAAAGTCTCTTCATTACCAGAGCCGCATTTGAAGCATTGCATGGGTACCGGGAAGAGTATGTTATTATGGAAGAATACGATTTGCTCCGGAGAGCTAAAGAATCAGGATTTCGTTTTAAGTTGATACCAAAGGAAATTTTGGTCTCAGCCAGAAAATATGAGGCTAACCATTATCTGAAAGTGCAGATAGCCAATCTGGTGGTTTTTAACATGTTTCGGTTTGGGTATGAGCCACAACGTATCCTCAACATGTACCGGCGGTTGATTGACTACCGATCGTGAATGTTTTTAATAAAATCAAGTTTTTGTCCAGGAGGAGTTGACATTTTTTATCTTCCTGATGATATTCATAATCCAGCTAGATCGTGAAAGGTTTACTCCGTACTTCTGACCGAATTGATGTTGTAGATGGCATTCATCTCACCGTCATTGATTATCCGGATGCGCCTAGTCTGGTTCGATATCTGAATGATGAAGTATTTTATCAAAATACCTGCTCAATTCCTAATCCTTATACTATGGCGGATGCCAATGCATTCATCGGTTCAGTACTGGAGTATGAAAAGAAAAATGGTATCCAACGGGACTGGGCTATACGTAACCCCCAGGGTGAACAGATTGGTGGAATAGGGTTGTTGTACAGTCATGGTCTGAGATCGCACCGGAGTGAAATCGGCTACTGGTTGGGAAAACCCTTTTGGAATCGGGGTATCATGACATTAGTGGTCACGCAGTTTTGCGAGTGGATATTTGCGAAGACCACCATGGTACGGCTTGAAGCTTTGGTCTTTCAAGGCAACGATGCATCTTGCAAGGTACTGGAAAAGGCTGGTTTCAGCAAAGAGGGATTTATCCGGCGTGCATATTTGAAGGATGGAAAATATTTGGACGCACATCAATATGGACTGCTAAAACCATTGTCTGGATGAGATTCCCTGAAGCTTTTAAGCCGATAAAGTTTTAGGAGGCTGTTGAAATACCCAACTTGCGCTGATATTTATGAGATCATTTTTCTTGTCAAAAGATTGCAGCCGTTCTCGTCGTTTCTGACTTTCTTGATCCTCAGTCAGTTACAACCCGTATCATCCTTCGTCTCGCCGCGTCAGAAAGCGACGATTTACGGCTTCAGCAACAACCTGAGTATTTCAACAGCCTCCTGGGAGTTATATCTGCCCGACGACTGCCAGGTGCGGTGATTATCAGAATGATAGCTCTATATTAGGGATTTTTTTAATATTAGCATGCTGAATTCTGGATCATTATGAACTATTCGGTGATAATTCCTGTATATAATCGACCGAACGAAGTAGAAGAACTGCTGGAATCACTTTCCCAACAAGTGGTAAAAAACTTTGATCTCGTTATAGTGGAAGATGGTTCTACGGAGACATGTAAGGAGGTAGTTGATGCAAGGAGAGGGGTGTTGGACATCCAGTATTATTTTAAGACAAATACAGGCCCGGGCGATAGTAGAAATTTTGGGATGGAGAGAGCCAGGGGTGATTACTTCTTGTTTTTTGATTCAGATTGCCTCATTCCCCCTGATTATTTCCAAAAGTTGGATGCGTTCCTGGCGCAAAATCCTACAGACCTTTTTGGTGGTCCGGACCGGGAGCATAGTTCGTTTACCAGGATCCAAAAAGCAATCAATTATGCGATGACTTCGTTCTTGACAACAGGAGGAATTCGTGGGAAGAAAAAACAGATTGGAAAATTTCAACCAAGAAGCTTTAATATGGGCCTCTCAAGGGAGGTTTATCAGAAAGTGGGAGGCTTTGGTACGATACATCCGGGTGAAGATCCGGATTTAAGTATTCGCATAGTTAATGCGGGCTTTCAATCAACCTTGATTCCTGATCTTTATGTTTATCATAACCGGAGAATTGATTTTAGTAAATTTTACAGACAGGTGTATAAGTTTGGAGTAGTAAGAAATATATTGTTTAAGTGGCACCCACAGACCCTTAAACTTGTTTTTTTC
>JBGTCB010001020.1:0-1824 GCA_041748995.1 Saprospiraceae bacterium
TATCTTCAGGGTATTTTTCATAGAGATCTTTCATTTTATTTTCAAATAGCAGTTTCCTTTTTCCATGGTCAATGGATTCCCAATTTTTATAGAATACATGGATTGCATCCATGTAATCCTGCTCCCGCTCTGATTTGGGTAGAGATTGCGCAATTTCCAGTATTCGTGATCCTTTTTCGAGGTATTTACTTCCTGTCTGTAACCAAAGTGAATGAAAATTACTCATGGCTACTCCCCAGTAGGCCATAGCACAATTTGGGTCCAGGTCAATCGTCTTAGCAAAAGCCTTCTCTGCTTCTTCATATTCAAATGAGTGAAGAAGAGATATCCCTAACTCAAATGTTTTACGAGACTCCGCATTGCAAAGAATTAAGAAATCAACCTCCCCAAACTCCTGATTTCCACATAATGCAATTTCTCCCCTGATTAGTTCTATGGAATTGAGTTCTGCTTCTCTTTTCGAGTTTTTGTTTTGACAACTGAAAATGATCGCAATTACCATCAAAAGGAAAGAACTGGATGTTGGGATTTTTATTTTCATATATTTTGTCAATTTGCACATACCTAAACTGAAGTCTACTCAAAGGGATGTCAATGCTTGCACTCCCTAATGATCTAAGATAGCATTCTGGTTTAATTTTATCCATGTTTTTTATTGGATCAGGGAGCAATTATTACAGATGACCAGTAGAATCTGTAGTCTGGTCACCGATGTCATTGTATATTCCGATGGCTTTGACATCCTGCTGTTAATTTTGTTTGACCCTACCAATCCGAAGCTTACTACTTCACTGATCCCCCCGTGTTTTATAAGCATTACGATATTCAAAGAACTTCCCTACTGTCCTCAGGTACTGGCTATCGTCTGTTTACTGTAATTTTTCAAGACCTTAGGGCATCCCTAAAAACCCCATTCAATTTGTCAACTGCTTATCTGCTATAAGCTATTCTGATAGACTTATCTTTGCAACGCAATAATTATTTCCAACTCAACTTCCTGACCAATCTTTTCTTCAATCTTATCTTTAATTGTTAAAATATCATCATCATTTAACGGTTTCCCGGAAACAAACATTACAGATATATTCAGGGGCTTGTTGCTTTTTAACCGCACATCTTTAATAATAACATCTTCAGTCTCCCAGCCGTCTAATGTGCGCACGATTCGGTGTTCAAATAACATTTGCTTGAAACTCAATGCAAGTGGAATAGCAAATAAAATTACTATTATAAGCGAGATAAATATTCCCCTTGATGCAAGGCGGAATGGGCTGAATCCAAGTACCATAAATGTAACGGAACCTGCCAGGACCATACCCGTCAGGTTGGTGAATAGCAATAAAAGAGCACCAGAAAAAATCTGCCATTCCACCCATCCCAACCCGATGCCTGCCACAGCCAAAGGTGGTACAAGCGCAACAGCAATAGCGACACCAGCCAGTGTTTTGGCTACTTCTTCCCGTGCATGTGCGTAAGCTCCTGCAATACCCGATATAACAGCTATACCCAAATCAACGAGGTTTGGATTGGTTCGGGAAAGAATCTCTGAATTTGGAGTATAAATAGGGGTAATCCATGTCAGTAGTACAGCAAAAAAAATTGAAATTCCAAGACCAGCCAATATTGTGTAAGTACTGCTTAATATAAGTCTTCGATCCTGACGCAGGGATGCCATGCTCAGCGAAATGATAGGAGACATAAGCGGGGCTAAAATCATCGCACCTATAATAACAGGTGAAGAGTTGGTAAATAATCCCAGTATTGCCAGACTGGTAGAAAGTGCCATAAGTACCATATATGAACTTTTTAACCTGGCATTCTCAC
>JBGTCB010001021.1:0-4485 GCA_041748995.1 Saprospiraceae bacterium
AAACCGAAATAGAAGAATATGGATATGAATCCACCCAGGTACCATTGGCAGATGTATCGTTGATTGGAAGAATCTGCACCATTTTCATTCCGACCGTACTCGCCCAGTCGATGAGATATTTCAGGTCGGTAAAGGCTCCGACACCAATACTTTTTCTGCTGCGCAGAGAGAATACAGGAATCGCAACACCACTGCCCTTCCAGGGAGGTTGCCGGTGTCTTAGGTAGGTATCCCGGATCACAGCCAGATCAACACCCTGAGTCCCATAGGTTGAAAATCGCCGGTTTTCTCCTTCTTCGAGATACAAAACCCGGTTCAGCTTAGGGTCATAGAAACCATACTTGTAGTGAATGATGGCTTTACCCGGCATTTCAATCGTGCAGTTCCATACCGGAGATGCACTGTTTTCCATCAATAAAGGTTTCTCATAATCCCAGTTTCCCAAGACCTCAAGATTCCCCAATACACAAAGCTGAAGATCCGGAAAACTCCGCGGTACCGAAATTTCGAATTGAAGCCGGGAGCCGGCCAGTTTCACTTCCTGTGATTCATAGGACCGGGACCGAAATAATACTTTCTGAAAAGCTGAATTGTAGAAAGCATTTTCCGGATGTTGCTTTGCCCGCCAGGACTCCCGGAGTACTATCTGGCCGGGTTTGTCCTTTAAATCAGGTAATTGCCGGGGTGTTCCCCACTCTTCATCAACTATTTCACCCAGATCGTTGATCACCACATAGCGATATTGAAGAGACACTTTGGCATCCGGCAGCAAAAGAATGCCACTCCAGAGACCGTCCGTTACATAGGTTAACCGAAGTGCTCCATCAATGGTACCATTTCCCAGCTGGGGAATATTACCGACCACCACAACCTGGTTTCCCCACCGGGTATGATACACTGTTTCAAAAGTAATCTCCGTCATATCAGAAGGCATTGCAATGCCCGAAAGATAAAAAACAAATCCAGTGTATACGCAGGTACCTGAGGAGTATAAAGACAGGTCAGGAATCTATGACCAGCCTGTTGATCATCAAGCCCATAGTCTGGTACCATTGAGTGGAAGGTAATTCCCACCTAGAAATTAGGAGGGCTATTTGACTATACTATTCCAGCGATTATGGTTATAGAACGACTCGAATTCGCTTTTTGATTTTAGCTTCTTTACATTAAGTTTGCCTCTATAATAAGCCAGAGTTAAGAAATCCAGAGCGATCTCACGATATTGCTCTTCCTGGGTTCTATTATAGATTTTGGCAAACAACAGGGCTGCTTCATAATTATGTTTCTCCGACATCCCGCCCGTGATCGTTGAAGCGCTGTTGTAATAGTCATATACTTTCTGAAATTCCCCGATCTTATAAGATGATTTTGCAGTATCAATGCGTTTTTTTGTTTCCAACTGATCTTTTTGCTCATTTTCAGCTGCCGCTTTTGACGATATTTCCTGATAGGTAAAACCGTAATTTAATGCATAAATATTTAAAGGCTGCAGGCCCAGCGATTTTCGCCTCTCGTTGACTGCGTTTTCTTCCAGGATTGGTCTGAAACTAGTAGCTAACCCATTTTGTGTCCAGTTTACCTGCGTGCCATAAAGCTGCCTGTAATTTAGGTTGCACTGTACCCGGTCATACAGGAAGGCATAGTTTTCCAAATCGATTTCTTTGGAATTCCGATATTTTTCCATTTCGGACAATGCCCATTTCTGGAATAGGATATCCTGGTCAGCATGTTACACGATCAGCCATAAATTATTTTGGCCAGCCTTGCCGATATCCGATAATTTAGGCCAGCCATATTTTTTTATGATGGCTTTGGCTTCATCGAGATTTCTCAAATCGGAGGAATGGATTTCCGTATTGATCGCTTGTATTTCATTGGGATCCGTTGCCTGGATTCTCCGGTACCTTAATTCCTGATCCTTATGTGTCATCAGGTTGATTTGCCTTCTCAGTTGAGGATACTTTAAAGTTTTCTCATATTTGTTTTCGATATCAAGAGCTTTAATATTTATTTTTTCCCATTTTTCAGGAAATTCGCTTTTCAAATATTCAAAATAGGGGTCTGATGTTAATAATCCCGCTTCGGTCCATCCATTATCCAATGAATACTCTAAGAAATGAAAAGCCTCTTCCGATTGTTTTGTGAGAGAATAAGCACCCGCCAGTTTATAGGCATTTAAAGCATCAAGGTTTTTAACCTTCGAGGCTTCTTCAAACTTGTCAATTGCTTTATCATAATTCTTCTGTAAATGGAATAATCCCGCCTCGGTCACTAGTGAATCATATTTATGGTCAGTTTGTGCATCCAGATGAATGCTGATAAAAAGTAATAAGGTTACAATTGTTACTCTTTGAAAATTAAACATAATTAAAATCCATTATTCTTGTATCTGCACATTCCATATACAACAGTTTTTTTTCTCTTGCGAGGTGAAATGTACTTATTGTGCTTGCCCTCTGTATAGTACTGGGAGTTTCCTACTCAGCTCATACGCTCAAATCACTCAGAGACTAAGGAGTAAATATCTATGAATCCTCACTAGCGTCCAAACGTTTTTCATTTAAATTAAGCCCCCAACATAAATAGTAAAGAAATTTCATTAGAGCTATGTCACCTGGATGAAAAAGAACTTGCCCCTTGAGGGATTGCCAAAGATGAATAACCCTTTCTGATGACCACACCAGATTATCTGCGGATCCTTATCTTTGGTTGCATATGACATTGAATTACCGTAAGTCTGGCAGAGTTCTGTTTGCTTCTATTTCGCTTTTGCTGATTTTAATCAAAGCCACATTGGCGCAACCGGGTATAAAGAGTCTTCCGGAAATAGTGGCTATTGCCGATCGATTAATTTGGAGTGATCCCGACAGTGCCATCATCCTGTTAAGAAGTAGTCTGGAACAGCTGCCATCGCATGACCAATCCGGTGCAGCAGTCATCAGCCTGGCGCTGAGCAAGATGTATAATCCAAAGCGAGATTGTGACTCTATCGCAATTTGGAGCCAGCGTGCTTTAGACTACTTTGAAAGAATGGACGATCAACGGGGCGTTGCAGAAGTATTTTATCAACAGGGATTTGCTTCCTTTTGTCGCATGGAGTATGAGCAGGCCATGAAGGAGATCCTGGAGGGGTTGCAAATCATGGAATCATTAAAAGATGAAGCTGGAATAGCGCTTGGACATCTAAGGATGTCACGAATCTTTCACTTCACCTCCAAGATGGCCCAGAGTGCTGAATATGGACGCCTGGCCGGTGTACGTTTTGAAAGATTGAGAAATTTTCCGGATGGTTGGGATGCGTGGAGTTTTGCCGGGCATGGTTACCGGATGGACAATGACAGCACCCAGGCCATCGAATGTTTTGACAAGGGATTAGAAATGGCTTCCCGGTCAGGAATTCCGGTGATCATGGGCTTGGCCTTTAATGATCTGGCAGCATTCTATATGGAATTTGACCTGTATGATAGCGCAGGGATCTATTTTCAGAAATCATTGGATATGATAGATCCTGCCGATAAACGTCAGGTCATGGTGATTAAAAATGGACTGGGACAGGTGTATTTGCATACCGGTCAATATCAAAAATGCATCGATATTTTGAGTGAGGCCCTTGCTGTCGTAAAAGAGACCGGCGATTTGTTTTTTATGACGGAAGTTCCTGAGTACATTGCCCAGTCATACGCAGGCCTGGGGCAATATGATAGTGCCTACAAATACATGGAAATGAATTGGCGCTATACGGATAGTTTATTTACCCAAAACCAGGATGAGGCACTGCAGGAGATGAAATCGAAGTATGAGTCGGATCAAAAAGATGCACTCATCGTAAGGCAGAAAATCGAGCGGAAATATGGATTTGCATTATTATTGGTTGCTTGCGCTTTGGCATTCATGATTTATAGGAGATATCTGGTTAAGAAGAAGATGAATACGATCCTGGATCAACGAAATAAAGAGAAAGATTTTTTATTAAGAGAAATTCATCACCGGGTCAAAAATAATCTGCAAATACTTTCCAGCCTGCTCAATTTACAGGCAGAATATATTAAAGATGAAAATGCATTAAATGCCATCACCGAAGGACGTAATCGGGTGCAGTCGATGGCTTTCATTCATCAGCAACTTTATTCAGATGAAAATGTGACGGCTGTAGATATGCAACAGTTTTTAACTGAATTATGCGGTCACCTCGTCGATTCATTTACGACCAGCGAAAAGAATCTTGAAATCAGGCAAGAAGTTCTGGTTAGGAATTTTGACATTGAAACAGCCATACCGCTTGGTTTGATAGTTAATGAATTGATAACAAATTCTATTAAATATGCCTTTCACCAAAAAGACTGGGGTCTAATACTGGTTAAGCTTTGGAAGAATGAGCATAATCAACTGTGTCTTCGTGTTTCTGATGATGGTGAGGGAAGTGAAGCGCCCGGTACTTCTATTGATGGAAGTGGATTTGGCACCGATCTGATCAAAATTCTTAGT
>JBGTCB010001022.1:0-2091 GCA_041748995.1 Saprospiraceae bacterium
TTGGACCCTTCGACACGGCGTGAAGTAATTTCTGGCCCGGAAAATAAATCAGCCTGCTCAGGATGACTTTGGAACCTGGAATTTATTTCCGGTACCGATAATGCCCAATTACCGTATAGCTAAAAAGACAATCCTCCAAAACCTGTCCGGCACCTATATTATGGATGATCTGATAGCGTTTTCCATCCGGAGATTTGATAGTCGAAACGATGCCAATATGGGTAATCGCGCCACCTAAATTCCAGCAAACGATATCTCCGGGTTGATAATCTTCAGCCTTGTTTGATTTGGAAAGTAGCGTTCCTTTCCTGGAAAAAAAAGTCATCAAATTAGGCACCCGACGATGGTCTATGTTTTTATCCGTGAACTTCAATCCCCATATTTTAGGGTATTTTTCAAAGTTAGCTCTCATGTCTTCATGAACCTCTTTTTGAAGATCTACGCCCAGTTTCCGGTAGGCTCGAATCACCACATCGGTGCACACTCCTTTGTCTTTGGGCACGTCTCCATTTGGGTAAGGGATGGAAAAATAGGACGGATCATAGGTGACACGATCTTTGGTGAGCAAAAGCGCTGAATCAGCCAAACGAAGGAAGTAGGCATCCTGAGCAACAAGAAGGCCCGGTGCCAAAGCAAGAAAAAGGAAAAGAATGCGGGTCATGTATGAATAACGCTATTGTCCTGGTTTTATGATATTAATGCGGTTCCCAAATTAACCTTAAAAACATGCTCAATCGTTCATTTGTCCGATTAACAGGAATGCCCCCAACAATGCCCACCAGAAAATTATCACTTATTCCAACGCGCATTTGCGGACGCATTGTCATAACAAACTCTCCTTTATCGCTAATCTCTTTATTGAATTCAATACCAATAAAATTCCGTGTTCCTGAAATCATATAGTGAATATTGGAGTTTATTTGAAAATCCATTATTGCCTTAGCACCATCAAGACTTTTATGAAATACAGGCCCAGTGTATAGAAGGGTATGGAAATTATTGCCCCAACGTTTGGCGGCGATAAAAAACGGATTGTATGCGTTTCCCTGAAATAATGGATTACCAAAATTCCGGAAATCAGATATAGCAAACTCATGGATATACCCCAAAGCCATGGATGTAGCCATTTTTTCGCTTACAAAAAAGGTCCACTGGGTAGCTAATTTGATGCTTTCAAGTCTGTTTGAGGGGACAGAATCGCGAGGATATCCGTTTTGTGGGGTATAGAAGGTAAAGGGCAATTCAACTTCAAATCCAAGGCGATTGATGGGAGCAAATTCATATTCTACGAGGGCTTCATAACTATCAAATTTGAGATTATCGGCAAGACCCACACCGAAATTCCATTCTTTTTCTCCTTTTCGCGCACCCAGATCACGTATCAGGTCAATATACAAAGGCTCGGCATGCAGGACTTTTACCGGACCTTCTTTTTTCTCTACTTCAGCAATATACATGCTGTCGAGTGTTTCATTATTATCGTTGTCCGTTTCTACCTGTGCTAGCGCAAAAGGGGTGAGAACCGCACATAAAATTAACGGCAACAGGCCTCTCAGCCAATTATTAATTGGAATCATTTTATTTGTCTTTAAATGTTAAGAAGAAAATTTCTGAAGCGAATTCTTCGGAGAAATATCAGGCAAAAAGACAAGTGATATCAGGCGGGGGAGAATTAATTTCTCTGGGGACTAATGTTAATGATGGAGCCATTTCCGGCCAATATAAGACGTTGAGTTTTGCTGGAATCTGGAATAGTTCCTTATCGCAAAGCCGGTATTTGTCAATGGAAAGTTTTTTATTGAACGTCTTTTTTTGAGTGGGATCAACATCATTATTTTCTTCAATGGCATCTTCATAACCAAGAACTTGTTCAACCACAATTTCGATGATACTCTCCTGATCGTTTAGCGGTGAATTTTGTTGGGTGTTCAAGCCAATCGGATCAATAGTATCCACACTGCAATTCAGCAGGTAGAGGGCTAAAATTCCCCAGAAAGATTTAAGGATGATGATTTCTCTTAAAAAACGCAGCATTGGAGCCGTTTCTGTATTTAGGTATAAACGTTCGCAAGATACAAGAACAGGGCCATT
>JBGTCB010001023.1:0-3343 GCA_041748995.1 Saprospiraceae bacterium
GACTTCAGGGTAAGTGAAGGTCTGCGACCGATCGGTGCATTCAATGAAGAATTGTCTGCTAAATACCGGGCACTTTTTACCCACCGGGAACTCGAAATGCTTGATCTGCTCAGAAAGGGTTTTAGCAGTCAGGAAATTGCGCATGCCTTTCATCTGAGCAAGAATACCGTCGACACCCATCGGCGTAAAATGCTGAAAAAAGCCCGTGTCAAAAATACGATTGAACTGATCGCTCTTACGAGGGAAACCTAGAAATTAAACTTCAGGCGCAATAAATCCTGCTCTCACAAAATATGCATTTTTTCTGCTGACAATCGTACGAAGGACAAATCGTTTTCAGAACTGAATTTGTGTTAAGTTAAGCCTAAACCTACTTGTGTAATCCGGGGGCTTTTTTAGGTATCTCTGTGTTACAAAAAAGCTCACGTAGCTATGGCTGCCTGTCCGCCGTGGCCAGCCAGGCGGGTGCTCATTTTTTGCGCTTTGATCTACCTCAAAATCTACTGCCGCCTTGCGCTCATTTAATCCTTAACTTAACACTAGTTAAAAACGAATCGGCAAACCCAGGGAGGAGCTACTCCTTCAGCCAGTGGCGGATTTTTTCGGGCATCACATACTACGCTATTTGGATCATCAAAAGTTACATCAACATCCATCCTTTTGCCACTAAGAGATCCCATAAATTCTTTCGAAACATGTTCCAGTGGCACAGAATCGAGACCTTTTAACCGAGATAAGGTGATTTCCAAAACAAAATTGCTTTTATGTTTATTTGTGGAATCTGGAACTATTTTTGCTTTTTGGATACTATAGTACGATCTTGTATCGTACAAATGCACTAATTGAACTGTACCCCCGCCCTTACCCCTTCTCTTATTCATATTTAGCATTACCGCGCAAAAACTCCCATTTAGATTCGGATTTTCACAAATGGGCTCAATATGAACCAATTGAGGTCTTTCAATAGCATATTTATTGTCATCTTCCTTTTGAGTCTTTCTTTTTAGGTCATAAGTCAGCACAATATCTTTTAAACTTTTTATTTGCCCATATACTTTCATTGTTGATATTGGCAGAAGTGGCAGAATCAGGTAAAAAAGTGTTCGTAAATTCATATCAAAATCTTTATTGTTCCATTAAATCAATCCATTCCTTCTTGTAAAAACTCTCAAGTCAGTGGCATTTTTGACTCTTAACTTATTGATTAGATTCCTACGGTGGGTACCGGTGATCCACAAGATCTTTCCGTAACCTTAAGACTTTGCTCACGATCCTCATTTTCCAGCAATTAATGATACAATATTCTAAGCACAATTTTGCGATAAAATACCGATGAGAACAATCCTTGAAATGGTCGTTTGGCAAACTACCTATTTATAGGGAGGTGGAGTGAGGTTGGTATTTCGAAAAGTCAGATGTACTCGTGCATGCCATAAACACCCCGGGATCAATTTCTTATGTCATATGGGGATTCGGTATTGGTACAGTCTTCAATATTAATCAACAGCTCTGCGCCAGGCCCGAATTTCAAATCAGGTAGAAGTTTTTATTTCTGATTCCGCCATCAATTCTATACTTTCCATATTAACAGTATTGAGGTCTCTTTCCTAATGAATCGATCTATTTGATCGATTGTCTGGCCGCACAGTTCGAGCCTTTAACCAACAATTTCATGGAAATTATCAGCATGGATGTGCAGCCTATAAATGACTTTACTTTACTTTATGAGCATGTTCATCCATCAAACCTTGAAGGATTTCTGAGCTTTACTCAAAAGATCGTCAATTTACGGATTCGATAAGTCTTTTAAATTCAAAGAAGAAGACTTTTTTATGTCAATCTATCTGACCCACACAAAAAAGGTGATCTTAAAATCCACATATTTGCAAGTTGGATATCAAATTTCACTCGTTGGCTTTGGTTTTATGGTTGCATATTCTGGTCGCTTTTCGGCATCCCCGTGTTATTACTCGCCAATTTCGGTTCCTTCAATGCTACACTTTTGGAAGTTACACGGTTGCACAAGTGTTGCGTAATGCTTTTTACAAAAGCCATAGGCGTCATATGTGTCTCCTTAACAGAAAATCCTGCATCACAAATCTACATTTACAACAGCCACGCCACCATCCCATAAATCTGTATTTTCAGAATATCCCTATTTATAGTATTGTAATTATCCGGGAAATACCGGTTTGATTTTCCACAATCTATATCTTCTGCTCATCCAGATTGTTCGACATTTCCCGATATCTGGTATAAATCAATAAATAAATGGTTAAATAATTTAGTACCCGGTTATCATCCATTAAAAAACCAGTGATAAACGAAAAGACCAATTCCGGATATCCCGGATCTTTTCTCTCCATTTATCTTGGGGCCGCTCAAAGAAAATTGATCCACTCGTTGCATACAATACTCATTAATGAGTATTTTTCATTTCACCTTTCATTTTAAATAGATGGTTTAAGAGTTACGGTGCGGTAGGTCATAAAAGTAAGCACAAACCATACTTATGACAATCCCGTTTATGGGGAGAATAAAAAATCCCAATTTATGGGGAGAAATGATTAATTAAGCTGTAAGAGATGCTAAGGGGACGCTGATTTCCTGCCTCAGTCCATGGGGCGGAGATGGTTGGATAGAGAAGGAACCACCCAGCGTTTCAATCCTTGATCTCACGGTATTGATCCCCAGTCCTTCGCCTGGATTTCTGTTGGTTTGAAGACCGAGACCATTATCCTCAATTTCGATAAATAAATGATCCCCTTTGATTTCGGCTACCACCTTACATTGTGTAGCCTGGCTGTGTTTGGTGACGTTATTCAGCAGTTCCTGTACCGAAAAATATACCTTGGTAGCGGAATCTCCTTTGATCCGGATCTCGCTTGCCTCCGGATTGATATTAAAATGAAGAAGCGGGCTGGTGTACTTTTTACACAAGTCTTGCAGGGCCGGACCCAGTCCCAGTTTTAAGAGGACGGGAGGATATAAGTCGTGCGACTTATTGCGCAATTGAATGCCAGCTTCATGCACGAGTTGCGCTGATTTCTGAATCGATTCGCCATCCCGGTTCTTTCCGGCAATTTTCAGATGCATATTGGCAGCTACCAATTGGCCGACGATGTGATCATGAAGATAACTGGCCAGATTTTTCTTCTCCTGTTCCTGACCATCCAGGCGGGCATTGACGGCTGTTAGTTGAATTTCTTTGGTGGCGATTTGCAACGCCTGATTGATTTCCTTGTTTTTCCGGCGTTGCCGGTAATAATGAAACCAAATAAATAAACTAATAAATAGTAATCCTCCTCCAATAGAAAACGCGGTCAGGTTATTCTGCTTTCTC
>JBGTCB010001024.1:0-3481 GCA_041748995.1 Saprospiraceae bacterium
CGCTGCGGCCTTGACCGAGAATCATATTGCCTCAAGAAAGCGTTTATGAGCAAAAAAGAAACATTTTAGCAAAATTTCAGTCCTTGAGCTTGGAAAACAACATAGAAGTCAGAAACGACGAGAACGGCTGAGTTCTTTTTAAAGAAAAAGTGATCTGACAATATCAGCGCAAGTTGGGTATTTCAACAGCCTCCTAGATTCTATTTTTTCCGAAAGTGATGATCAGCAAATTTTACATATTGTTCCCAGTCGTACAAAGTGATATCATGACCACCTGAACGCACATGATAAGCCACCTGACTGTTGATTATGGGATTATTGACCTCCGGCATTTCATCATTGCTAAGAGACGGAAGGCGATAGAGGTCATAAACTTCCGATGCAAAACGCGCACTGAGAAACTCACCCTTAGGATCCGCCCACTGATCTTCTTCCGCGCTTGCTACATAAAGCGGCCTCGGTGCAATCAGACTTAGCAGGGTATGCTGGTCGAATGGTAGATTATCTTCCTGGTTATTATATTGATTGAATGCATCACAAAACCAATGGGGAAATGAGTGATTGATCCGATTGACCGTTTCACCAAATCGGCGTCGGGACAAAGCAGCCCCACCACAACCGGAATCATTGGAGATCACCATGGAAAAACGAGGATCGATGGCACCAGCCCAAAGTGCTGCTTTTCCAAGTCGGGAATGCCCAATGACAGCTACCTGATCGGAGGAAACATCTGGATCCTGTTGCAAATAAGTCATCGCCTGACTCAAGCCCCAGGCCCATGCAGACAGGGATGAAAGTTTCGTCTTGTCTGTTTGTTCATCCAAGAGTTCATGAATTCCATTTTCAAAATTATCGTCAAAATCCGGGTCGATCTCTCCGTAATATATCGTGGCGATTCCATATCCCTGTTCAAGAAGATAGGATACGGGCCAGCGTTGGTTTCGAACACCCCGGTTTTTTTCACTCGCGCGGTTGTTAGCAATTCCAAATTCATCATTATTCTGAACCCAGCTCCGATGAATTCTTACTTTGGGGTCATTGATAATCGTGTGATTACCATAAAAATTCAGACCTAAAAAAACCGGTACCGCTTCATTAGATTTGGGAATATATAAAAGAAGTGAAATATCTTTTTCCTGGCTGGAATTTTTGACATTGATCGTCACTTCCTTGCGAATGGCGGTATTTCCAAAAACGGGCTGGCTACTGTTTACAATAAAAGTGACACTAAGAGCCTCTCCCGGAAAGCGGCCAAACATCTCATCTTCCATCACTTTTAACCAGATATTCCTCTGATTTGATTCCCAATCTTCCGTTGTTTTTATGCGATTGCTGGTCTCATGGACTATTAAGGGATCGGGTAATTCGAAAGAGGGTACATTGGCCTCATCGTAATTGACTTCCGTTTGTCCGGTGACCATCGTGGCGGACAAAAAGGCAATTGAAAGTACAACGGCAGAACAGACACCAGTTTTAACATGCATCATTCATTAATATTTATCAATTTGCTTAAAGTTATGGTAAATCCTGTCTTGTTTGTCGGATAATCCTTAGGCAAACTGAAAAAATTCAGTGATTTTCCAGATTTTCCAAGGTTTCCTCCAATTCAGCTATTAATGCCGGGTACCCTGGTGTAGCCGGACCGGCAAAACCCGTATGAATTCGTTGTACCTGATTATTTCGATCAAGAAATATCAGGGTTGGAAATGATACAACTTGATTTAACATGGGTAGTTGCTTCGATGCTTCCGTTTTATTGGATGATCCGGCGTAGAGAATGGGATAGTCTATTTGCAGGTGCTCCTTAAAACGGCTAATCGCTGCAAGAGCCATGCTCTGATTTGAATGCCTTTCAAAAGCCAGTGCAATTAATGCAATATCGGAAGTCCTTTTCGAGAAATAATCAAGGAGGAAGCGAGTTTCATCCAGGCAGTTGGGGCACCAGGTACCCATCAATTGAATCACTTTGGGTCTGTTTTCATAAACAGAATCCTGAAGACTTACCATTTTCCCTTGATCGTCCGGAAAACTGAAACTGAATTTTTCTGTTCTCATGGTGGTAATCGAATCGGGATCCCTTAGTTGGAAATCATCATTCCGTTTTCCATTCCAACTGGTAACATAATGTATGCCACTGCGAAAAACACCGCTGAGTGACCCATCTTCCCTGATCAGGGCTTCAAATAAATATGCATGAGATCCATCAAAGCAGGAGAGGTACATTTTATTGGCCTGAACCGTACCCTCCAGGTAGCGATAATCACCGGTTTCCGTTTGAAATGTACCTGTCAGATAATTGCCATCTTGTTTGAAATAACCTATTGCCGGTACCGGTATGGTGTCATCAACACCAAAAATTATTTCCCATTTTCCGGTTAAGTCAATGACCGGTGGTTTCTTTAATGTCGTGAAGCGATAGTCCTGACCATGTTTTGCAATGAAGTGAATCTGATAATCTCCCCTGCTGGGCACGTACCAATACCCTTCCAGAATATTATCTTCAAAAATTACTTTAAAATAAGAATCATAGGGAGGAAATTCTATAAAAACAGTATCCTTATTGGTAGCCCTGTCTTTATTAAAAGTGATTTGATCCAGGATTATTTTCTCCCCGGCATTGGAAATTTCTATATAGAAATTTTCTTTATCCTTGTAGATGACCTCAAAATTAAATGGCAGATCTCCTTCGGTAACTTCATCAAATGAAATATTATCACTGACCCTGGTTTCATGCCGGGCACTCTGTAGTTGGGACCTTTCAGGATCAAGCTTTAAAATAGCACGCCATGGACCCGGAGGTAGTTTCGTATAAGTGTCTCCAAAATCAAAACAGGCGTAAACACCGACGGAAATCAATAATACCGGTAAAAATATTTTATTCGCTTTTATCACCCACAAAATAATCCTCCTTGTATTTAAACAGAATATTAAATGTAGTCAGACTACCATAAATACGGGTTATGTATTGTTGCAGATTTACTTTTTCTTCATCGGTAAGATTGCTACTGTTTATCCTTTGTTCCATTACTCTGAGGCGATCACGTACCATCACGATTTTATGAAAAAATGCATCAATCGGAACTTCCTTTGATTTCAATCCCGATTCACCCGGCTGCAAAATCATCACACCATCCTTCCAGCGGTCTCCCAAATCAATAACCTGTGAAATGTCGCTGTAAGCATTTAGTACTTTAATTAAAGACTTTTCCGCTTCATTAAAAGTAATAGCTTCTTCGGTAGGTATAGCCTCAATGATTTGCCATTGTTCGTAGTTTTTACCGACCGTCTTAATACCAAATTTCATGAAACATACTTCGTAAGCAGCCTTATGGATACGAATAATTACCCCATCACCATAAGCAGGATGATTAACTCTGGATCCGATGCCTAATAAATTGTCGCTCATTCTATGCTGTGTTTTGCCTGCAAATATGCAAAAAGCTCTTTGAACCCTCTTTGAAACAATCGTAACTGTGATTGA
>JBGTCB010001025.1:0-4405 GCA_041748995.1 Saprospiraceae bacterium
ATCCTTTGTATACTCCACGGGAGATGAAACATCAATTCATTGATTCAGGAGTCAAAGCCATCCTTATTGCAGAAAACTTCGCAGCTAATCTCGAGAAAATCTTGCCTGAAACCCAGATTCAGGTTGTGCTGACAACCAGTATTGGAGAGTTACTTGGGCCTCTCAAAGGCTGGATTGTCAACTTCGTCGTACGAAAGGTGAAAAAGATGGTACCTGCATTTACTATTGACAATGCAATCACTTTTAGCGATGCAATAAATCAAGGTGCCAAGTTTCAAATAAAACCTTTTGAGAGTCATGCGGATGACACTGTGATTCTTCAATACACCGGGGGAACTACCGGCATATCCAAAGGCGCCATGCTTACCAATCGCAACCTCATTGCCAATATGCTGCAGGTACGCGCTATCATGAGTCCCTATTTGAAGGAATCGGAAGAAACAATTCTATGTCCATTACCCCTTTATCACATCTATGCTTTCACCGTTAATTGTTTGACGCTGATGAGTATAGGAGCACGAAATGTATTGATCACGAATGCCAGGGATCTTGATTCCCTGATAGCAGCATTTAAAAAGTACCCCATTAGCCTCATGACGGGTGTTAATACGTTATTTAATGCGCTCCTCAATCACAAGAAATTTTCTACCCTTGACTTTAGTCATTTGAAAATCACCAGTGCCGGTGGAATGGCTTTGCAACAATCGGTAGCACGTAAATGGCATCAGGTAACCGGCTGCCAGATCAGTGAAGGTTATGGTATGACTGAAACAAGTCCTGTTGCCAGTTCAAATCCGCTGGATGGAGGTGTAAAACTGGGGACCATTGGTCTGCCCGTACCTTCAACCGATATGCGAATTGTTGATGAGTCCTTCCAGATTTTGGGCGTGGATGAAATTGGAGAAATTCAGATAAAAGGGCCACAGGTGATGAAAGGATACTACAATCAACCACAAGAAACTGCAAAATGTCTGAGAGACGGTTGGATAAGTACCGGTGATATCGGTGCCATGGATTCCGAAGGTTATTTTCGGATCGTGGATCGCAAAAAAGATATGATCCTTGTTTCTGGTTTTAATGTATTTCCCAATGAAATAGAAGAAGTAATTGCATCCCATCCTAAAGTACTTGAAGTTGCTGCCATCGGTGTTCCTGATGAGCAATCAACCGAAGCAGTCAAAGTCTTTATTGTAAAAAAGGATAAGACATTAACCAAAGAAGAAGTATTGGAACACTGTAAGGAAAATCTCACAAACTATAAGCGTCCAAGACATATCGAATTTCGTGATGAATTGCCAAAGACAAATATTGGTAAGATATTGAGAAGAGCACTTAAGGAATAAGACGGGAGTCGGAAGTCAGCAAGACGGAAGAACGGAGTCAGGTCAGAAGTCAGAAGACCCAAGCTGAAGCTGAAATTAGAAAATTAAAAGAGAGCAGATCCAGACACCGACGAAAGAGGTCATCAGGAGGAGACGGAAGTCGGGAGTAGCTTTTGAATTTCTTATGTTTTATCTGGCTTTAGTACAATTTATTTGTTCATTAAATTTTTCAATGATTTTCTGGAAATAAAATTTCAGCTTACTGGAGGTCAATGACTTCTGACCTGCTCTAATTATTACACAAGCTCGACACTTCTGCACGACTTGCTCGGATGCCAGTAGGGTAAGGAATTACTCCACCACGATTTCATCAAACATGATCCAGGCTCTCTCACCAGGGTTGGCATGCCAGGAAGGACATAGGCCCATATTATCCGCTCTTATTCTTAAGAAGCGGGTCTTACGGGGATTTCTATAACTAAACTCGTACGGATATATCTCGACACTATCATCCCGTCCATGAAAGAGCGGTTTTCGATAAACCTCAACGAAACGCTCACCGTCATTGCTAACCTCAAAAGTGACTTTATTTGGTAGAAATATCCGTGCATTTTGATCTTTCAGAGCGGTAATTCGTACAGAACTGATTTCTGCCCTGGCACCAAAATCAAGCGTAATGTCCAGATTATTGCCGAGATAACCCTGCCATCTGCCATCCATATAGTTTTGGCTTCCGGAAAGCCCATCAATTAAAGCCTGATCTCCACCTCCAGATCGTGCATTGTCATATCTGGTACCCATTTCCATCGGCATGAAAGTGGCCAAATTCATCGTCACTTCCTTGGTCGAAACAGCATCAGAGGCCCTGCCATCGGTAAAAACCAAGGACTTGATGGTGCATTCCCTCTCTATATAAAATGGACTTCGGTAAATTAGGCCGGTAAGTCCAGGAGGATCACCATTGGTGGTATATTTAATATAGTCTATATCATCATCGGCAGATAAGGTGATGAGATAGGCTTCTGCCTCCGGTTTATACTCAATAGATGTTTGTACTTCCTTCACAATGATCGGCCAGTCATCACTTCTGAAGGATGATGCCGGTAAGCCATATTGATTTGATAAATTGGTTGGAGTGGTATTTCCAAATCCATATCTTACTGCTACCGGATCGAGTACAAAATCCGAGCTGACGATGACCTCCTCTCCGCTGATCACAGCTTTAGCCGGATAAAAGATTTGATCTCCTCCTGCCAGTTGAAATCCGGTCAGTGGCCCGTCTCCGGATAAAAGACCCCGGACTGCATGTTGGAAACTTACGATTAATGTTCCACGTTCTACCCGGTGTGTTTTGTAGATCGGACCGGAGTAAACAATATCCTTCATGCCATAGGTGCGGGCCAATGCCCAATTAGCTAACCTTTTACCGACATCTCTCTTATTACGAGGGTGGATATCATAGATATTCCCAATATCACTGATGACCACCATACCCGTGTTTGGTACTGAATTCATGGTCATGAGTTGTGATTCCCTGACCACAGCGCCCTGCATAGGAGTGCCGTAATTATAGGGTGCTATCTGCACAAAATAAAAGGGCATGGGAAAGTCCCACGCATTGCGCCAGCTTTCGATCATGGCTGGAAACAACCGCCGGTACAACAAAGCATTCCCTGTATTTGATTCACCCTGATACCAGATTGTGCCGGCTATTTTATAGTTAGTAACCGGGTGGATCATGCTGTTGTAGAGAACTCCCGGTTCGCGAGGCCAATAATCTGAAGTTCCCAGTGCAGCATCCCACTGAGAAAACTCAGGATCTGAGTTGACAATGTCCGCCGGTGTCCAGACCTCGACAGCCGTTCCTCCCCAGGCAGATTGGATAAGTCCAACAGGTACATTGAGGGTCTGCATCAGATTCTTTCCAAAAAAATAACCGACAGCACTAAAACTTCGCATTGTTTCCGGAGTGCATACTGACCAACTGGCAGGACAATCATCCTGTGGATATTGCGAGGTAGTCCGGGGAATCTTGAAAAACCTTATGTTGGGTAAATTTGCCTGAGCTACTTCATCTTCAGCACCATCAAAGCCATGATTTGCAGACCACTCCATGTTCGATTGTCCCGAACAAATCCAAACCTCACCAATCAGAATATCTTCCAGACGAATCGTATTGGAAGCCACAAAATCAATGGTATAGGGTCCACCTTCCGAAGGAGTGGGTATAATGATTTCCCACCGGGCATTTCGATCTGCCCTGGTATCATAGGTATGATTATCCCAACCCGGAGTGATCTGGATTCTTTCTGCTGCATCGGCCCAACCCCACAGTTTTACGGCACTATTTCTCTGCAAGACCATATGATCTGACAAAACAGATGGCAATCTCACCACTGCCCTCACAGAGAAAATAGAAAGAGAAACTAATAGACTGGTTATAAATAACTTATCTATCCCGGTTTGCTTCATCTAAACCACACTTGTACTACCGGGTACAGCCACTGGATAATTTCCATCCTTATCCGGTTTAGCTGGCGGCATATCATTCCAACTAAAGGATTCTGGTATCAGAACATCATCCGAGTTAAGAGCTTCATCCATCGTCATCATTTGACCACTATAGGTAACCATTCGACCGAATATAGCAGTCATCGTACTCATGGCTCCATTATGGGTATCGTCAAACTTGTACGCACCCTTATTAATTGCGGCAAAAAGCTCATCATGCTCTACCTGATAAGGGTTCGGATCATTGCTGTCATCATGCTTTAAGAGGACCTTCCCTCCGTAGGCCGTCAGCGTACCAGCTCCAAAATCAGCGGTACCTTTGGTACCCATCAGGGTCTCATTAACCTGACTCCAGGTATTTTTAATATGGCGGCACTGACTGTTCATAATGGAGCCATCAGCATAGTGAAACTCTACAAAATGGTGGTCGAAAATCTGACCATGATCTTTTCCCTTGCGCACTTCACGACCTCCCATACCCTGAGCTTTGACCGGATAACCCTGTTTGGCCCAATTCATAACATCCATATTGTGGATATGCTGCTCTACGATGTGGTCCCCACAGAGCCAGG